>JBDTVE010000137.1:0-2260 GCA_040007355.1 Bacteroidota bacterium
GGTAAAGGGTAAGGTGGTAGATGAAAACGGCAAAGCCCTGGTGGGCACCGTGGTAACCGAAAAAGGCACCGGTTCCACCACCCCGGCCAATGCAAACGGCGATTATACCATTACGGTGCGTAGTGAGCACGCAGTGCTGGTATTCTCAGCGCTAGGCTATATTACACGGGAGTTACCTGTTAATGGGAAAAACACCCTGAACCTAACCATGAAGATCGCCGGGCAACACTTCCAGGAGCTTGGAGTTACCGGCTATGGCGGCGCCGATAAGTCAATGATGGCAAAGAAGTTTAGGGTGGCGCCGCCCGCCATGCCCTCCGCACCGGCAAACGTGAATTTGCAGCCTTTGCAGGGCAGCGTTGCGGGTGTTATGATTACCCGGCGTTCAAAAAAAGCCCCGGAATATAAGTATGAAACAGAGCGTGACACCAACTCTTTCAACAACGACGATGAATTTAACACGGAAGACTATGATAATATTGTTGAAAACCGTTTTCTTACTGTGCGCGAAAATGCCCTCTCTACTTTTTCCATTGATGTGGACGCGGCATCCTACAGCAACCTGCGCCGTTACCTGCAAATGGGCCAATTGCCGCCGGCCGGTGCAGTACGCATCGAAGAAATGATAAATTATTTTCATTACGATTACCCGCAACCGCAGAACGATGACCCCTTTTCCATAAATACCGAAATATCCGCCTGCCCGTGGAATAATGCGCACCGGCTGGTATTAATAGGTTTGCAGGGCAAAAAAATACCGGTTGAAAGCCTCCCTTCTTCCAATCTTGTTTTTTTGATTGATGTATCGGGTTCGATGATGCAGGAAAACAAACTGCCCCTGGTAAAAACTTCCATGAAACTGCTGGTAGACCAGTTGCGCGCACAGGACCAGGTTTCATTGGTGGTATACGCCGGTAATGCGGGCCTGGTATTGCCAGCCACCAGCGGAGCCGACAAAACAACCATCAAAGATGCAATTGACAGGCTGGAAGCGGGTGGGTCAACAGCCGGCGGACAGGGCATCAAACTGGCATATAAAATTGCAAAAGATCATTTTTTGGAAGAAGGAAACAACCGGGTTATACTTTGTACCGATGGCGATTTTAATGTGGGCGCCAGCAGCGATGATGACCTGGTAACATTGATTGAAGCAGAGAGAAAAAGCGGTGTGTTCTTAACCGTGCTGGGCTATGGTATGGGCAATTATAAAGACAATAAAATGGAAAAACTGGCTGACAAGGGCAACGGCAACCATGCCTATATAGATGGTATCAACGAAGCTCGGAAAGTACTGGTCAATGAATTTGGTGGCACCTTGTTTACAATAGCCAAAGATGTAAAACTGCAGGTTGAATTTAACCCTGCAAAAGTACAGGCTTACCGGTTGATCGGGTATGAAAACCGCCTCTTGAACAAAGAAGATTTTAACAACGATAAAAAAGATGCTGGTGAACTGGGGAGCGGTCATACCGTTACCGCACTCTATGAAGTAATTCCTGCAGGTGTAAAAAATGAATTTGCCGAAGAGGTGGATCCCTTGAAATACCAGCGGCAAAGCCCGCCGCTTGCGGCTGCTGGTAATGAAATAATGAATATCCGGTTCCGCTATAAAAGGCCGGGTGGAGAAACCAGCAAGTTGATAGTGCATCCTGTGCAGGACAATCCGTTTGGTTATGAAGCTACTTCCGCCAATTTCAGGTTTGCGGCGGCAGTGGCATCGTTTGGCATGTTGTTGCGCAATTCAGCTTTCAAACAGGCTGCCTCGTTTGACAATACCTGGCAAATGGCCAGTGGTGCCCTGGGTAAGGATGAGGAAGGCTATCGCAGCGAATTTCTGCAGCTTGTTAAAAATGCACAATCCATTACCCGCCAGAACCGGAAAATTCCGCACGGAGAAGAAGACAAAAAAAGCGTAGGCCTTTACAGGAAATAATATTTCCCATCATACCCGCCCGGTCCCCCAACCGGGCGGGTACCCGAAACGATAAATTATGAAACAAAAAATTCGATTGCATATCCCGGAGCCCTGCCACGAAAACTGGGATGGTATGACGGTAACGCAACAGGGCCGTTTTTGTAACGCCTGCAGTAAAGAGGTGGTGGACTTTAGCCTGATGACCGACAAAGAAATATTTGACTATATTTCAACAGCCGGCATCGCCCTTTGCGGAAGGGTGGGAACGGGCCAGCTCGACCGCGATTTGCGGTCTCCCGCCGAATTGCGTAAAACAGGCTGGCGATATTGGACGGGCCTGGCGGC
>JBDTVE010000138.1:0-1527 GCA_040007355.1 Bacteroidota bacterium
GCTTGAGGCCAACCTATTAAAAGAATTCCTGGATTTAGCGCGGAAGCAGATTCCTTGGTCCGCCAATAAATGATTCGGGAAAACATCGTGTACGTTTATTGATAGTCGGTGGAGGACACCATGGGGATGCTCACGAAGTTCAGCCCGCCACGATTACCGCTGATACCGGCGAAACAAACCAGCCTGCTATCAACTGCCCGCTTCATACTTCACCATCGGCTGCCCAATGCAGTTTATCTCAAAAGCAGCAATCTTTGTCTCGGGATTAATGGAAGTATTCAACGCCTTGCTCATCATGGCATTTCCAAATGGCTGCCAACCTTCCTGTATATGGGTATTGACCAGGCTGTTCAGCCCCGCGGGCGTAACACTTACCAGGAATTTGTACTGTGTGATTTTGTTCATGGCCTTTTTTACGGTGAATGTAGGAGCATTTGGACAACCATCCATAAATATATTTGGTGTTGCCGACGCCAGTACCCAGTCGCAATATCAGCTATTTTATTTAGTTTCGTCTAAATTTTAATTTTTGTATGCTTAAAAATATATTTTTGTTGCTCATAGTTATGGCATTGTTGCCAACCGGTACGCACGCCCAGGAAATGGAAAGAATGGAAACAGACCGGCCAGACCAGACCGAATGCCCGTATATTGTTCCGGTGAACTGGGTACAGTTTGAAGCAGGCTTCAACTTCGAAAAAAACGGCCCGGGCACACGTACATGGGTCTATCCTACCCTGCTCTCAAAATATGGCATCAGTAAAAGATTGGAGTGCCGGCTGATCACCAGCCTGCTTTCCAACCGGCAGTATAACGGTACCCGGTATGAAACACTAACCGGCGTTGAACCCGTGCAAGTGGGATTTAAATGGGCGCTGCGGGAAGAAAAAGGATGGCTACCCAAAACGTCCCTCATTGTACATATGGCCATACCGCAGTTTGCTTCTGCAAAACTGCATGCGGAAAAGTTTGCGCCGAATTTTGTCTTTACCATGCAACATACTTTTGCTCCCTGGAGTTCACTTGGTTATAACCTTGGTGCGGAATGGGATGGATTCAACAACAACCCCGCCTGGATATACCGGATATCACCTGGATTCAATTTCGGCCTTGCCTGGTATGCGTATGTGGAAGCCTATGGTTTTATTCAGAAAAATGAGCCTGCCAACCACCATATAGACGGGGGGCTGGGCTATTATTTCAATAATAATATAAAATTGGATATTTCCGCCGGTAAGGGCCTCTCTGCCGCTTCCATGGGATACTATGTAGCATTGGGCGCTTCCGTCCGGTTTTCTTTATAGTGTCTTTTTCTTAGCCGGCCATACACCCATAAAGGTCCTCTCCAAACCAAGAAAATAATTGTTCTTATCCAGCCTTGGTATATCACCGCATGCCTGTAATCGCATTCCCCGGCTTATTTTAAAATTACTGTTGAAGATGACTTGCAATGCAGGAGCCAGGTCAAGCATATAACCGCCTTTTCCAAGCTCCCCGCATACCAATAGCCTCAAGATAAAGGTTCAG
>JBDTVE010000139.1:0-18460 GCA_040007355.1 Bacteroidota bacterium
CAAACATATTACCGCCTATGGCAAAATACCGATGGCCATTAGTGGCGGACACAACAATGCCCATCCCCTGATAAAAGGTGCGGCAAAAGGGCTTTACAAAGCAAGTCTTATACCGCTGGCCCAGATCAATACCATCAACCTGGATGCCGACACGGATTTCCGGCCCTCGGAAGGAAGACATAGCGGGAACGGCTTCCGGTATGCAGAAGAAGACGGTTACCTGTTAAAATATTGTGCAGTGGGTGTTCATGAGAACTACCTGCCACAGAATGTATGGCTAGACATTGTAAACAACCCTTTTATAGATTTTATCCCCTACGAGGTTATCTTTATTCGTGAAAAACGAAATTTTATCCAGGCAATAGCTCAAAAATCAGTTACTTGGTCAGTGATTTTGTAAAAGGGAGAATCAAAAAAACCAGAAATCCGGAAATCAGCCATTTCATCTCAGAACGGGATCCCGATATTGACATAGCTGCTCAGCTTCTTTGACTGATCGCTGTACATCAAACTGAACTCCAGTGGGCCCAGCGCAAAATTGTAGCCAAACGTTAATGCATACCCGGAGAGGAAGCCCGGGTTCTGGAAAAACTTACTAGTGCTGATAAAATTATCAAAAAGCACATTGGCACGGCCGGTCAGATAGGTATTGTTGAATAATTCATACCGGAATCCGCCCTGGAATGCGGCCATAGCAGGCGTATACAGCGATCCTTCCTGCAGACCCGCAAATGTTATCTGGTTGCGGAACAGGGGCGTGAGTCCACCGATTGAAAATTCATTCATGATATTATTGCCGTAATTGAAATTGATGCCGGCCTGTACCAGGAAAGAAAGGGTGCTACGACTACTTAACGGCGTATAGCCATCCAGGTTAAAAATTAACTGCGGATAAGGATTGGCTGATACCTTTAAGGAATCCGGCGGGGTGGGCTGGCCGTTCATGAAAAAATGAATATCCGGATCCTGACTGCCCACCAATCCAAATTCCGTATTGATCTTAAGACCCCGGCGCGGGTAAACTACTTTGTCGAGGCTATTGTGTTTAATAAAAAAATAGCTGGTGAAAAAATTACTATTGCCACTGAACTGGAACGAAGAAAGGATGGCGGGCCGGTAGCGAACGGTTTCAAATCGCTCGCCCAGGCCCAGTGCCAGGTTGCGCAGGGTAGAATACTGCGCTTTTGTATCGAATGTAAAAAATGTCTGTTTGTAAATACCGTTTTGTTTGTAGGTATTGTAGGTGTTTACATCAAAACGATCGTACTGCCCGGAAGCCGTAAAGGAAAAATTCTTACGTCGCCCGATGTACTGCAGGTGTTCGGCTTTTACACGGAAGGTTTCCCCGATGTTCAGCGTCACCAGGTCGCGCGAATTGGTAATAAACGTATTGCGGGCGGTAAGGTTGACAATGGCCGCAATACCCGTAAATTTATTATAGTGAAGGCTGAGTTTGGCAAAGGTGAGCGGGTTTTCCGTTGCATCAATAATGATACGGCAACTGCTGTCGGCCTGTGGCTCCAGCGAATAGGTAATAAGGCTATAATAGCGGGTACCAAAAACCGCGCGTACCATGGTGGAAAGTTGCTGGGCCGTATAAAAATGGTTGGTCAGCAGGTTCATAGTATGGATAAAAAAGTCGGATTTGGTATTTTTAAGACCCCTAATTTCATACGATGAAATTTTTATCGATTGTATGGAGGGTAACCTTTTTGCGGCAGGCGGTTGCGGGCCGTAGAGGGCATCCAGTGAATCTGCCAGCTGTTTAAAACGCGGGTATAATTTACGTCCCTTCCGTATACCAAGTTCCAGTATTTCATTTGCCTGCGAAAAACTGCCCATATTGTATTGCGGCATCTCAAAAGGCACATAGATATCACAAAGACTTACTTCTTCCTTGTGATCCTGCGCTTCCCGGAAAAAAGCTACCTGCAGCAATACCTGTATGGCATTTCTTACCTTATCGGAAGAGAGCAGCCCGCCGGCCACATTGCTGCCAATCACAAAATTGGCACCCATCTCCTTTACATCGCGTACGGGAAAATTTCTCACCACACCGCCATCAACCAGCAGCTTGCCTTCATAATCCACCGGAGTAAAAAAGGACGGGATGGCCATACTGGAACGAACCGCCGATGTAATCTCGCCCCGGCTCAACACCACGGCTTCGCCGTTGCCTACATCGGTACTTATACATTTAAAAGGAATATTGAATTTTGTGAAATCTTTCTGATTATATACAGGGAAGAACATCTCCGAAAGTTTTAACCAGAGTTCCTGACCTTGCAATACACCGGTAGGCAACTGGAAATGGTGATTTACCCAGGGCAATTCCACCGTGTATTTGCTGTACTCATCTTTTTCTTCCATAAAAAGGGTTCGGAGCGAGGCCTGGTTGCTGAGCAACAGATCCCAGTTTATCTGGCGCGACATCTTTTCGATTGAGTCTGCGGGATAACCGATGGCGTACAGGCTGCCGATGATGCTGCCCATGCTGGTGCCCGTGATATAGTCGATTTTTAAGCCGGCGGAATCAATGGCTTTTAAAAGACCTATATGGGCCAGGCCCTTGGCGCCACCGCCGCTAAGCGTAAGACCAATTTTAGGCCGCTGACCCGGTTGCTGGCCAATAGCCGGCGGGCCGGCCAGTAAGATCTCTATAAAAAGAAGAAATATTAAGACAAATCCTTTCATAAGCGAAGAACCAAATTTACACAGATGGGCTTGTATTAAAAATATAAAGCTGCCGGTTGGGGCAGCTTTATGAAAGAATTAAAACGGAGGTCTTGGAAAACCCCGATTGAAGTTAACAGATAGTCATTTCGGTGAAACAGCCCGGGTCCGGGCTATAAAAGATGATTTATGCTCAATGATGCCTGGCTATCTTCGTTTATTGCGGACGGAGATAACGCGCATAGGCATATCCCTCTTCTCCTTTTTCGGTTTTTACCAGCCACCACTCCTCGTTGGTCTTACTGATTAAAGTAACCGTTGAGCCATGCGCCGCTTTGCCAACAATGGGTTGGTCGGTGCCGGGGCCTTTGCGAATATTCAGGTTCGAACTGTCTGTGGTAACCGTTGCTTTTGTACCCGCAACTGAATCGGCCGTATTGATATCCATGACCAGGTCGCCGGCCCTAAAATCCGGGTCAATTTTATTATAGATATTCCATAAGCTGTCTTTTACATCGCCGGTAGGTGCCTGCCCGGTGATATACAACACATTGTCCTGCTCGCGTACTTGCAGGTTCACAACACCGGCCGCCCGGGCTGCGTCCAGCAATTCTTTATATTTATCCTGTAATGCCATAAGTTGGTTCCTCCGTTTTATTTGATGGTTAACTGGTTGTTTATTTTTTTTGGTTTTAATGCATGCAATGACATCATTAGTTTGGGCAGGCTGGATTTTTTTATTTCGCCCGTAAGTGTAATGATGCTGTCTTGTACAGATGCCTTAACGGTGGGGAAATCCTTGGTGGCATCGGTTACCCCGCTTTTCAATACATCGTCTCCATTAATGACCACAGGCGCGGGTTCCGGTGCGGGTGGCGGTGGCATCACGGTGCTGTTATCCACCACTGATTTTACACCCGGAATGGCTTTTACCGTGGTTTCAAAGGCATCTTTGGATGTCGCGTCTTTAAAGGAACCGGTAAGGGTAACCACCCCATCTGTTACTGTGCTGGTTAAATCGGTGGCGTCCGTTGAAATGGCGGATGCCTTCTCTGATACTGCTTTTTGGATGTCTTCGTCTTTAGGGCCACTCTTACAAGAAGGTAGCGACAATGCCATAAATGCCATTGTGGTAAAGACAAATGCGAACCGGGCAAAAGATACACGCATAAAATTTATTTTGGTTAGTAAATGAATGAGTAAGATAGCAGGATACGCGTTTACATTGCATCCCATGCAATTATTCCCTGTTTTACATCGTGCATTGGATGAACCCGGTAGTTAGCACAATATCTGTACCAGCAATGCTGCCTAACTTTTTTTGGAGTGATACAATGTGTCTTTTGCGGGAATCGTCTAGGCTCGTTAGGGCGAAGGGCTCGTTAGGGCGAAGGGCTTCACCCTTCGCTGATAGCGTATATCCTTTCGGGACTGCCCCTTCGTCGCTAGGCCCTGCCGGGTGCGACGCTTATCCTTTTTCACCAGCTTCCAATTCCATGATTTTTTCAAATACGAACTCATATTGCTTATTGAGTCGCTCCAACTCCGCCACTGCTTGTTTGTAATCGGCCTCCGCCTGAACAAACTTATTTTTATCTGAATAGGTCTCCGGCAAACCCAGTGAGGCCTGCAGCTTTTCTTTTTTCTCGGTCAGACGACCGATATCGGTTTCCAGTTGCTGGAAGATTTTCTGCTGCCGCTGCAATTCTTTTTTGATTTCCTTATTAATGGGTATCGTCGCCGCCGTTTGACTAACCGACGGTTTTGTGTCCGTTGACCCTTTTTTGTTATTGGTCTCAGGCGATTGTTTTGGCGTATCTGCCGCGGGTTTGTTGTCTGACGCGGTTTTCCGGTTGCTGGCAATATTCCGCTCTTTCCAATCGGACCATTCGTCAAAATTGCCTTTAAATTCGCGGATCTTGTTTTCATCGATCTCCCAGATGGTATTGGCCGTTTTAGAAACAAAATAACGGTCATGACTAACCAGGATCAGCGTTCCCTCATATTTTTTTAGCGCATCTATCAGCAATTCCACCGAATGAATATCCAGGTGGTTGGTGGGCTCATCCAGCAGCAGGAAATTAGCTTTGCTGGTAATGGTCTTGGCCAGCGCTACCCTTGCTTTTTCGCCACCGCTTAATATTTTTATTTTCTTGTCCACATCATCGCCCCCAAATAAAAAACATCCCAGCAAATTGCGCAACTCCTGCTCCGTTTGCTGGCTTCCGCATTCCTTCATTTCTTCCAGGATGGTATTGTTTACGTTCAGTGCTTCCAACTGGTGCTGGGCATAAAAGCTTTCATCTACATTGTGACCCCATTTTCTTTCTCCTTCAAATGGCTCCGTACCGGCAATGATCCGCAACAGGGTTGATTTGCCCTTTCCGTTGGCGCCTATCAGCGCAATTTTATCGCCGCGGTTTATCTCCGCAGCGGCATGTTCTACAATGGTCACGGCAGGGAATTTTTTTGTAATGTCTTTAAGTTCCACCAACACGCGGCCGGGGGTCTTGTCGACCCTGAAATTAATCTTGATATTCGGCCTTTCAATCTCCACGTCTTCGATGCGTTCCAGTTTGTCGAGCCGCTTTACGATACTCTGCGCCTGCGCGGCCTTGCTGGCCTTAGCTTTGAAGCGTTCAATAAAACGTTCCTGCTGGCGGATATAGTCCTGTTGGTTTTCAAAAGCACGTTGCTGCAACTCTACGCGCATCACCTTTTCGGTTTCATAAAAATCATAGTTGCCATTATAGACATGCAGTTCTTTCTGGTAAAGCTCAATGATCTTTGTTACCATCCGGTTCAGGAAATATTTATCATGGCTCACAATCACCACGGAACCCTGGTAATGCAACAGGTATTTCTCCAGCCATTCAATAGAGGGCAGGTCAAGGTGATTGGTAGGTTCATCCAGCAATAAAAGATCCGGCTGCTGCAATATCATTTTAGCCAGCAGCACCCGCATGCGCCATCCGCCGCTGTATTCGCGGTAAGGACGTCCCAGGTCGGTGTTGGCAAAACCAAGACCCTGTAATACTTCTTCTGTCTTGTGATGGATATTGTAGCCGTCCAGCACATCCATTTCGTGCAGGCGGTCGCTGTAGTCGTGCAATATCTTTTCATCTTCATGATTGGCTTCCAGTTCCCGGCCAATGCGCTCTATCTCCTTTTCCAGTTCCAGCACCCTTTCAAAAGCGCCCATGGCTACCGTAAGAATGGAATCATTGGTATCAAAACTCAGCAGATCCTGGTGAAGATAGCCGATAGTGGTATCGCGTCCTTTCTCCACGGTGCCCGCGCTGGCCGAAAACCCGCCGGTCAATAATTTCAACAGGGTTGATTTACCAGTTCCGTTGTATCCAATCAGGCCAATGCGTTCACCTGGTTGAATATGCCAGGTAGCATCCTGTACAATCACCCGCGCCCCAAATTCAAAAGTTACATTTGTTAATCCTGCCAGCATAATTGTATTAAATCAGTATTAAATCTAAAAATGAACGATAACCGTTCCAACCCGTTCTGCGGCCAATATTGAAAAATTCTTAACAGGCCTTTATTTCCGGCAAAAATATGATAAAGAGCGGTTATAATTTTTATCTCTTAATTTTGTACAAATTCACAGCTTAAATGAAAAAAATATTGATTGGGATCATTGTGCTGGCATTGGCCGCGTTTGCAGTCGATAAATTCTTTTTCGCGAAGCCCGGAAACGAAAATGCCAGCCAGCCCAAAAAACAACCCCTTGCCATCAGCAAGAATTCCGGGGCTTTTAATGATTCTTTTGAACAGCTGCTGGGCAGTTATTTTTCTTTAAAAGACGCCATCGCCAATTATGATACGGCAAGGGCCAATGCGGCCGCAAAAGAAATGGTTGTTTTTGCCGATAGCCTGAAGACGAATGAAATAAAAGGAGACAGCGCCGGTGATATTCGTAAAACAGCCGAAGATTTTTCTGGTACCATCAGCGGCTCCGCCAAAGGTTTGCAGGGTGAACCGGATCTAACCAAAAAGAAACGTGAATTCCAGATGATTTCCGAAGCATTGTACAATCTGATCAGAACCGTACGCTACGATCGCCAGAAATTATACCACCAGCATTGCCCCATGGCCTTTGGCGATAACGAGGAAGCCTGGTGGATCAGCAACAGCAATAAAATTGACAATCCCTACCTGGGTCGAAAACATCCCAAATACAAAGCCGCGATGGCGGACTGCGGTGATATCACCGATTCACTTGATTTTTCGAAATAATATGCGGAGGTTGATGGGCTATGATTCGCCTTGCAGCTGAATTGTCATAATTTTCGTTTAATCACCGGAAATCATAGTCCTTCCGGCGTCGGGGATTTGCCGGGTTTCATTACACGCTTAAACTGCAAGCTCCTGGGCCAAAATTTAGCATGACGACGATATCATTTTATAGGCTTCTAAATAATTAATAGCCTGGGCCAGATGCCTCTCCTGTAATTCGATGACTGCTTTAAATCTCTACCATAATTTTTCCTTCCACAAAAAAAATCCACGAAGCGCTGGCCAAGATGTTGTCACTTATAATAAAGCTCCATTTCATGCTCCCTGCTAAATGTTAGTCACTGGCTATGCGTCTCCAGCGCCGGGCCTCTTTGATAAATTACCTCCTGAAACCCGTTACCCGGTATTTGAAGGACTTCCATGACGCAACCAATTATTTTTCCGGTTAACACACGCTCGGGGTATTGCTCGTTTATCAATATCGGCTAGGTTTTTTGATCCCCGATAATTCGCTTGTCTCTAAAGCATCATAGTTTTCATTTAACTATTGGTAATCATAGTTCAAGACTTTGAGCGGAAGACGGGACTCGAACCCGCTACCTACAGCTTGGGAAGCTGTCGCTCTACCAGGTGAGCTACTTCCGCTTATTAATACTGCAATATAAAAGAATATTGGTTTGAGAACGCAGGAATTAAAGAATAATGTATTGTACATTTTCCAGCTATGAAACTTTTGCCAGGTTCTTCCAGTTGGTCATGGTTCTTGCTTTTGTGCATTTAGCCCTTACCCAGGTATTCAATTCATAAGGCCTGTTAAAAGCCTCCTGGCTTAATTTGAACGCTCAAGTTCGGTTAGAAAAATTGAGTAAAAAACAATATCTGTTGGAACGATTGGGTAGCCATATTGATTTTGAATTCTTCCGTAAGCTTTTGGAGCAGTTCTTTGACAAAGCAGTAGACCGCAGCAATGGTGGACGTTCGGCCTATGGCTATGTATTGATGTTTAAAGTATTTATTTTGCAACGTTATTATAACTTAAGCGATGATACGATATAATATGCAATACTAGCCTGCTTGAGTTTTATGCGGTTTTTAGGATTGGGTATCAATGACCCGGTACCAGATGCGAAAACCATTTGGCTGTTTCGTGATAAGCTGACTACCGGAGGGATGCAGAGAAGATATTCGGTTACCTGGATAAACAACTGGAAAAGGACGACATCATAGTACATAAAGGCAAGTTGGTAGATGCCACGATTGTAGAAGTGCCTGTACAGGTGTAGAATGTAGTATTTAGTATGTAGTACTTAGACTTTAGTTCGCAGGCTAACTCAATGTTGTAGATAGGTTCTACCAAAGGGGCCTCAATTGGTAATAATCCAGGATCTTGATTCTTAATAGGTAGTCATAACGGTTAATGATAAGATTGGTTTTGGCCCGGTCCAGGTTATTTTTTGCAATCAGGTAATCTACCACGGTACCCACACCTTCGGTAAACCGCAGATCCGCGGCATGAAAAGACTCCGTATAGGCATTTACCTGGTCGTCCTGCGCCTTATAACGGTCACGCGAGGCCGTCATATTAAAATAATCCTTTTCAATATTTTGCTTTAATTGAATTTTGGTGGTTTGAGCAACAAACTGTGCGCTTTTATAATCAATTTTGGCCAGGGCTAGCTGGTTCCTGAACCTGAAATTGTTCAATATGGGTATGTTAATGTGGGCCCCCACATAGGTACCATAATTGTTTTTCAATTGGTTGCCATAAGGTAACTTATTGTTGAGTGCATCCTGTGCAAGGCTTGAATAGGTGGTGCTGATGCCGCCGCCAATGCCCAGGCTGGGGTAGAGGTTACCCCTAGCTGCTTTTATTTCTTTTTCAAAACTCCTTGTTCTCAGATCTGCCGCTTTTACAATGGCCAGTTGCTGCAGGGCCTGTTGAAAGATGCTGTCGGGCGAACTGCCATAGTTCATATCAAACTGGTCTGCACCAATACGCACGGCCTTTAACCGGTTGTTATAAGGTACATTCATTAACTGTGCGAGTGTATAACGGGCCTGGCCAAGCGCATTTTGGGCATTTATATAGGCCAGTCGGTCGCTGGCGTATTGTCCTTTTAAATCAGAGAGTTCGGACGGTTTAATGGCGCCTTCCTTGTTCATAGTTTCCAGCCGGCTTACCTGTTGTCCGGTCACATCCGCCTGTCGGCGGGCCTGTTCCAGCAAGTCGGTATTGGATAGCATCTGCAGGTAGGCCAGCATTACATCCAACATCAATTTATCTTTCGATTGCTGCCAGTCCATCTTGCTGGCTTCATAGGCAAACTGGTGTCTTTTTAGATTGTTCAGCAGATAAAAACCGTTGAACAGGGTAACGCCGCTGCTGAGGGTGTAATTGGCCGTGGTAAGCGAAGAGTTAATATACCCGTTGTTGGCCGGGTCAATGCTGCGGCCCTGGTTCAGGTTATGGTCGATGCTTCCGCTCAGTTGTGGAATAAAATTGCCTTTTGCCTGGTTCAGGCTAACGCCCGCCACCTCTTTTTGAAATTCTGCCTGTTTAACCGTAGCGTTGTTGGCAATGGCTATTTCTACGCTTTGTTTTAAGGTAAGGGCATCATAGGCAACGGTGCTGTCTTGTGCAACACCACAAAGACACAGTAGCACAAACCCCTTCAAATAAAATAATTTCTTCATATTAGGTAAAATAATTTTTAGCAGCCCTGTTTTTTATTGTCAGGCTTCTTCCATTAGACCCCGATATGCCGGTAATTTTAAAATCGCTTCTATTGTCTATGAGAAGGTCGCAGGCAATACCCAGCGAGAGGCCAAATATAGTAATGGCGGCATAGGCCCGGTAACCGTTCGGGTTGCTCCAGGCAATTTTAAAATAGTTTTTGAGCATAAGTGATCATTTTTGTTGTTACTAACGACTCCCGATTAACGACTCAGTCACTTCTCAGGCTTTTTACCGGGTTGACAACGGCCGCTTTAACGGCCTTAATGCTTACCGTTAGTAATGCAATCAGCAGGGCAGTGATGGCCGCCAGCACAAATACCCACAGGTGAATTTCTATTCGGTAAGCAAAATCCTGCAACCACTTGTGCATGGCCCACCATGACAAGGGAAATGCGATAAGACAACCCAGTAAAACCAGTTTCAGGAAATCTTTCGACAATAATTGGGTTATCTGGCTTACACTGGCGCCCAGCACTTTGCGGATGCCAATTTCTTTTGAACGCTGTTCCGCGGTATAGGTGGCCAGGCCAAACAATCCCATGCTGGCCACCAGGATGGTTAACAGGGTAAAAATGTAGAGTATACGCCCTGTTTTTTGTTCCGCCGAATAAGTCTTATTGTACAGATCGTCCATGAAAGCGTAGGTAAACGGCTCTTCTGTATTAAACCCAGCCCATTGTTGTTTCATTGAAGCCAGCAGATTGGCGATATCGTCCGTCTTTATTTTTACTATCAATCCCGAACCCGGCTCCAATACCATAAGCAGGGGAGTGATGGCTTCGTGCAAAGACTGGAAATGAAAATCTTTTACGATCCCAATGACTGTATAAACATATACTTTTCCCCGGTCGCCGTTTTGTCTTACAATTCTTTTACCAACGGCAGTATTGCCCCAGCCAAACGCCCTGGCGGCGGCTTCATTGATAAGCATCGCGGAAGAATCAGTTGGAAAATCCGGCGAAAAATTGCGGCCCGCGGCCAGTTGAATACCCAGTGTTGGAAGGTAGCGGTCGTCCACTTTATATTCCAGTGTCCTCATCATCTGGTTGTCTTTTCCTTCAGGATAAGCCAGTGAATTGTTGTTATTGCTGGGGCCGGCAGGTTTGTACCCGGATATGGTTACGTTAGCCACCCGGCTGTCTTTGAGTAACTGATCCCTGAAAATTGCTTCATTTTTTCCAAGTACCCACGAATTGGGCAACACCAATAGCTGTTCTTTGTCGTAACCCAATTTGATATGCTGAATAAATTTCATCTGCTGGTAAACGACAATGGTACCGATTACCAGGCTCACGGAAATAAAAAACTGGAATACTACCAACCCGCTTCGCAAGCCACTGCTTTTTGTGCCGGCGCCGATGCGTCCCTTAAGCGTAGCAATGGGTTTAAACGATGAAAGAAAAAAGGCAGGGTAAAGACCGGCCAAAATGCCCACCAATAGCGCCAGCGTCGAGAGTACTAATAAGGACTTGATGTCCAATCCACCGTCTAAATGTTTACCGGATAAGCTATTAAAAACCGGGATTGCGCCTTGAATCAGCACCCAGGAAATCAACAGGGCAATAAAACTAAGTAATACGGATTCAATTAAAAACTGCTTAACCAGTGCAGATTTCCCTGAGCCCAGCACCTTCCGGATACCCACTTCTTTCGCTCTTTTGGAAGCTCCGGCCGTAGAGAGGTTGATAAAATTAAAACTGGCTATCAACAGCATAAAAACAGCAATGGCGCCGAAAATATAAACGTATTTTATTTCGCCGGCCGGTTCCATTTCCGTGGTGGTTATAGGATGCAGGTGAATGGATGTTAATGGTTGGAGCGTAAAACCCAGTTCGTTACCCTTGGTGCGGAATTGAGAAAGGCTCATACTCATAGCCTGTTGTATTTGCGGACCCATGTATTTCTCTACCATAGCCGGAAGTTTTGCTTCCAGCTTTTTATAATCGGTGCCTTTTTTCAATAGCAGATAAGTATAAAAATTGGAATCCATCCAGGTGGATTCTTTTGCTTCGTCAAGCCCGGTTAAAGTGCCGAGCATATCAAAATGAAAATGAGAATTGGCGGGTATCTTTTCAATTACACCTGTCACCGTAAACAGGTCTTTACCATAGAAGAGAAGTGTTTTGCCTATGGGCTCTTCTTTACCAAAATAGGTATGGGCCATTTCATCGGTAATGACCAGGCCATTGGGCTGAAGCAGGGCAGTCTTTGCATCGCCTTTTAAAAACAGAATGGTAAACACGGTAAAAAAATTGGGATCTACTTCCGCAAAATCAGCCTCTTTAAAATGCTTATTGTTGTATACTACCGCTGGCCGTGGGAACCTGCGTAGCCGGGTAGCTTCTTCCACTTCAGGATATTCATTTTTCAATGCCTGCGCCACCGGTGGCATTATAATGGCCTCGCTTATTTTGCCGCCATTGATGCTGGCTTGAAAAACTACCCGTACAATCCTGTCTGCATGAACATTGAAACGATCATAACTCAGTTCATCCAGCACAAAAAGCAGGATGATAAAACAAACGGAAATGCCAATAGACAAACCAAAGATATTGATGAAAGAAAAAGCCTTTCTTTTCAACAGGTTTCTCCAGGCAATCTTAAAATAATTCTTTATCATGTATTAACTTATTATAACTCCGTACCGCATCGTCCGTGGGTTTATTTTATCACCTCTCCTGTCAAATGCACCGGCTGCCTAGTTCATTGTTAAACTTATCGCGGTTGTACATGGTGTACAACCGGTCAGTGTTTTTGTAAAGCCGGTCATAGCCTGATTCATTTTGTATCCACAGCATGATCAGCATGGCGCTGGCCATACCGGTAGCCAGCCCAAGTATATTGATAAAGGAATAGCCCTTTCTTTTCCACAGATTGCGAAACGCTATTTTCAAATAATTTTTAAACATAGCCGGGGATTTCTGATTTTGGGATATTGATATTTTGTGATTGGCTGCTAACTGTATCTAAAGCATCTACAAAATTCCGCAATAACGAAATCAGCAATTTTTGTTTCTCTTAAACCAGTATATTTTCCGTTACGGTCTGTCCGTCCAGCATTCGTATAATGCGGTGACTGTACCGGGCATCATGCTCACTGTGTGTTACCATGATGATGGTGGTGCCCTGTTCGTTTAGATCGGTGAGCATTTCCATCACCTCATTGCCATTGCTGCTGTCCAGGTTACCGGTAGGTTCATCGGCCAGTATCAGTTTGGGGTTGTTTACCACGGCTCGGGCTACGGCCACACGTTGTTGCTGCCCGCCCGATAATTGCTGTGGGTAGTGATTGCGTCGGTGCATGATCTGTACTTTGTCAAGCACTTCTTCCACGCGTTTTTTTCTTTCGTCGCTTTTTATACCCAGGTAGATCAGCGGCAGCTCCACGTTCTCAAACACTGTCAGTTCATCTATCAGGTTAAAGCTCTGGAATACGAAACCGATATTGCGTTTGCGCAGTTCGGCCCTTTTGCGTTCATTGAATTTGGCTACTTCAATACCGTTAAATAAAAAACTGCCGGCATCGGGGTCATCCAGGAGACCGAGGATATTAAGCAAGGTGGATTTACCGCAACCGGAGGGGCCCATTATGGCCACAAATTCGCCATCCTTTACTTCAAACGACAATTTATTCAATGCCACGGTTTCCACTTCTTCTGTGCGGTAGATTTTTTCAAGACCGGTAATGTTTATCATCTTATTACAGTTTAGAATGAAAATTGGGTATTTGTTTATGCACAATTTTTTCATTAAAACGGGGGTTCTGCCCGCAGCAGGTGCAGAGTCTTAGCAGCAATTTGCTGAAAGGCGATGCCGGCAGGCTGCTGATCTCTTCATCCGCTGCGCGTTTTTCGCTGGCCGGTAAAATATTTTTAACAATCACTTGTTTGAAAACGGGGACGCATTCTTTGGAAATGGCCGGCAAATACATGCCCATCACGAGAAAGACGATATAAATAATTTTTTGTTTCATAAAACAACGGTTTAATGATGTTGAATGTGCTCGCTTATTTTTTTAATACCAGTTCCTGGATATTGCCATAGTTTTCATAGCTGGAAGTGATAACCTTATCGCCCGGGTTGAGGCCCTGCAATACTTCAAAATAATCAATGCTCTGGCGGCCCAGTTGGATATCCGTGCGGAAAGCTGTTTTACCATCCGGGCTGAGTTTGAATATCCAGTTTCCGCCGGTTTGCTGGTAGAAACCGCCCTTGGGCAGCAGAATGGCCACGGTTTCATCGCTCAGGGCAAGCACAATCTGCAGGGTCTGGCCGCGGCGGATGCCCTGCGGCACTTCCCCAATAAATTCCAGGTCTACCTGGAAGGTGTTATTGAGTACCTGGGTAAACACTTTTTTTATCTTTAATTTATACGATTTATTGGCAAAGGTGAAATCACCCATCTGGCCATTAAATATGCGCGAGAGGTAATGTTCATCTACATTTACCCGAACCTTGAACCCGCTTAATACATCTATCTGGCCAAGACGCTGACCCTTGTTTTTATTTTCACCAATCTCGGCATCAAGAGAGGTAAGCTGACCGTCAACCGGCGCCCGCACTATCAGGTCGCCCACTTTCTTTTCCATAATGTTCAGTGCTTCCTGCGAACCCTGGTAAGAACGTTTGTCCTGCGCTGCCTGCTGCGCCCGAGACACAGAATCCTGCCGTAGTATCTGCTCGGTCAGTTCCTTTTTTTGTTTGTAATAATTGTAATTGTTCCCCGCCTGTTTAAATTCCTGCAGGCCTATTGCTTTCTCCGCATACAACCGCTTGTCAAGATTATATATCCGTTCTGCTTCGTTAAACTGGCTTTCCACATCGGCCATGGCCGTTCTTTTATTCACCGTATTCTGCGAAGCCTGGTTCTGGTTAATCTGCATTTGTGTAAGGGTATTGTACACATTGTTCTGCGAACTCATCATCGTCATCATCAGATCCGTATTCGACATCCGCAGTATCGGTTCACCCTTTTTCATAATGGTGCCGTCGTCAACAAATTTTTCCTCCACGCGGCCACCTTCTGTAGCATCCAGGTAGATAGAAGTAAGCGGCAATACCACGCCATTCACCGGTATATTGTCTTTGTAAGGACCCTTCTTAATTTCACTGATGGTCAACCTGTCTAGGTCCTGGTTTAATTTGGTTTTACCCGAAGTAAAATAATAAGCGGAACCAATCAATGCAACAATAGCCACAATACCGCCAATTGTCAGCAAACGTTTAGTAGACCATCTCTTTTTTTCTATTACTCTGTCCATTTTAATTAACTACTTTGATTTTAAAAAAGCTGCGCCGGTTACCGGCTACCAGGCTCAGTTAACAAACACCCGGTAGAAACTTCTGTGCATGTATAGATAAGAATGTGCCAGTGTACCAGCGCTATGATTCTCAATTTATTACACTACGACAATTTTCGTTATTGTCCGGTAATGTTACAAAAGGTGTACGGTTTTGATACAACCTAAATTTATCATGATAGTCCTTAAAAATTGTCTATCATGTATTTGCATTTATGGTATAATTGTAGAAAAGAAGCCATCGGCCTTAATCATACAGCCGGTAGGCTTTTTGCAGGCCTTGGTGAAGGCTGATAGAATAAATCAATCACGAAAATAAATATATACAACTTGAACCTGAAAAATGCTTCCATCCTGGCAATAGACGATGATATAGACGTTCTCACAGCGGTGCGCCTGCTGTTAAAAACCGAAGCCCGCGAAGTGATCACGGAAAAGAATCCTGAAAACCTGCGGGCGCAATTGGCTAAACAGCCATTTGATCTGATCCTGCTGGATATGAATTTCAACAGTTCCATTAATACCGGCAATGAAGGACTCTTTTGGTTAAAGAAGATACGGGAATTTAGATCCGGGGCTGCCGTGGTAATGATAACGGCTTATGGCGATATCGATCTGGCTGTACAGTCTCTAAAAGAAGGGGCCGCCGATTTTGTGGTAAAACCCTGGCACAACGAAAAACTGATCGAAATAATAAAAGAGGCGCTAAAAAGAAATGCCTCTAAAACCGCTGCCGTGCTGGCGCCCAAAACCGACCTGCTTGGCTCGGAACTCATTGGAGAAAGCGAAGTGATACGGGATATCTTATTTAAAGTGGAAAAGATAGCACCCACCGATGCCAATATTTTGATAATGGGTGAAAACGGTACCGGAAAGGATCTGATTGCCAAAGCCATTTATCAGCATTCACTCCGCGCCGACAAGCCCTTTGTAAAAGTTGATGTTGGCGCACTAACCGAAACTCTTTTTGAAAGCGAGTTATTTGGCCATAGAAAAGGCGCGTTTACCGACGCACGCGAAGACCGGATGGGCCGGTTTGAAGCCGCCAGTGGGGGCACGCTATTTTTAGATGAGATTGGCAATATCACCCTGCAGCAACAGGCAAAATTATTAAGCGTTCTGCAAAACAGACAGGTAACCAGGCTGGGCACCAACGAATCCGTGGCGGTAGACATCCGCCTGATCTGCGCCACCAATGTTCCGCTGGCCGAACTGGCCAATGAAAACCGTTTTCGCAAAGACCTTATCTACCGCATCAATACCGTTGAAATAATAGTGCCGCCCCTGCGCAAACGCGGGAACGATATCATATTGCTGGCCCGGCATTTTTGTCGGATATACAGTAATAAATACCTGAAACCGGTGCTGGATTTTGATGAAAACGCGCTGGATAAATTATTGCATTATCATTACCCGGGCAATATCCGCGAACTGCAATATAGTATTGAACGCGCTGTTATCATGAGCGAGGGCAATGTGCTGGAAGCAAAAGATATTATTTTTTCACCCATAGAAAGCGCGGTGGTACAGAATGCCGAACCCGCCGAATCCAAACTAAGCGCTATTGAAAAAAACACCATCCTGCGGGTAATTGAAAAAAACAATGGCAATATTTCAAAAACGGCCAAGGAACTGGGACTAACCCGCACCGCGCTGTATCGCCGGCTGAACAAATACGATATCTGAGGCGGCAAACCGCACAACCGGGCCTGAAACGCACTATCTTTAAACGTCGTGTCAATGGTCTCGGCTGTAGAACCGTATTCAGCATTGTTGCGTCGCACCCTTGTACAGCAACAATCGGGCTCATCATTGGTCTTCAAAATTAAATTGTATTTAGAAACAGTCCCATTTTACATGTTGAACTTTCCGGTAATGATGTTTTTTAAGCGGACAGAGTGGCGAATCTTTATACGCGTACTGCTTTTATTTGGCACGCTGAGTGTGGCCTCTTTCCTGCTGATCAAGGGCTCCGGCTGGTATGTTTATCTCGTCTTACTGGCGCCCGTGGTGATGTACCAGTTGGTAAATTTTTATCGCTTCCAGAAAAAAGCGCATGATGAACTGGACCAGTTCATGGAGTCTGTGCATTACCGTGATTTCTCGCGTTATTTTGATGTAAAACATGCGCCGTTGGATTTGCAGCCCCTGCGCCAGAGCTTTAATGAAATCAATTCCACGTTTAAGCTAATTAGCAAGGAAAAAGAAACCCAGTACCAGTATATACAGAAAATTCTGGAAATGGTAGATACCGGCATTTTGTCTTACCAGGAAGAAGGCGGTGAGGTGATATGGATGAATGAATCCCTGAAACAATTGCTGCAACTGCCTTATCTCAAAACCATCCATTCACTGCAGAAAAGAGATGAACAGCTTTACAATAGCATCATCACCCTCAAACCCGGCGGCGGAAAGATAGCCACGGCCCATCATGATAAATCGTCTTTTAAGATATTGCTGTCTGCCACCGCTTTCCAGACGGAAGGCAAAAAATTTAAACTGATCGCTTTCCAGAATGTAAACGAAGCGCTGGATGAAACAGAGTCAAGAGCCTGGCAAAAACTGCTTAGCGTAATGACACATGAGATCATGAATTCCATAGCACCCATTTCATCGCTGGCGGAAACGCTCAAAGGCCGGCTGAAACAATCGCTGCAACACCTGAACAACGACACTGGTTCGGTAGACGACCTGGAACTTGGTATTGACACCATAAAAAGAAGGAGCGAGGGATTGTTGAAATTTGCGGAGACTTACCGTAACCTCAATAAGATAACAACCCTGAATTTGAAGATAATGTATGTGCGTGACCTGTTTGAGAACCTGCACCACCTGATGCAGCCCACGCTTGAACAGAAAAATATTGAAATAGAAATTATATTAAAAGACACGGAACTGTTGCTTGAAGCAGATACCAACCTGCTGGAACAGGTATTGATCAACCTGTTGGTAAATGCCATAGAAGCAGTCAAAGAGCGAACCGAACCCCGGATTATTTTGTCGGCCTACCTGGCCAACAATAAAAAAACGGTGGTAAAAGTATCAGACAATGGTTGCGGCATGACGGAAGAGGTAATTGATAAAATTTTTATCCCTTTCTTCAGTACAAAAAAACATGGCAGCGGCATTGGACTAAGTCTGTGCAAACAAATAATGATGTTGCACAAGGGAACCATCCAGGTGCAAAGCACAGAAGGGGAGGGTACTTCTTTTCTACTGCAATTCTGATATGTCTCCCTTAGTTCCCAATTTCATTCGCAACAACGACGATCGGGTGGGTCGCCCTTTCTTCGGGCGGCTCACCCTCTTCATCAAATTACTCCTAATGTTATGGGAGTACCTATTCACAGACAACAATAATAGGATGGCCGGTGAACGACGATCTTCATTTCGCCATGATGAGTCACGCTGATGAGTCAGCACTTTGTTATTTGATCAGTTCGTAATTTCATTCGCAACAACGACGATCGGGTGGGTCGCCCTTTCTTCGGGCGGCTCA
>JBDTVE010000140.1:0-34206 GCA_040007355.1 Bacteroidota bacterium
CCTGTTTGCAGACGCAGGCGCCGGCCGGTGCCTGTTTCCATCAATTCTTTCACTATTTGCATCATACAAACGCCCGGCACCACCGGCTGACCGGGAAAATGCCCTTTAAAAATGGCATGGTCGGGGTTAATTTTCAGTATTGCCCGGATATTTTCAGGTTCTATTACAGGACTCACAATTGTATAAAAGCTACCCGCTAAAATCATTGCTTCAATTTTTTTAACCCAATGGTGAAATTAAAATTCTGGTGGCTGATGCCGATGGTATCCGGCGTGCCGTCTGAATAATGCAACATCACCGCCGTTACCACCACTTTTCTTTTTGATGCCCGTTCCAGCCGAACCAGCTGGCTACAGGCAGTGTCTGTAATATAATAATTATTGCCTTTGGTTTGCGGAAAACCATAATAAAAGAGCCCGTCTTTTTTTCGTACAAAAGCTTTTCCCGGTTCAAGATGCTGCATCAGCAGTATTTCAAAATCCTTGCGCAGGGTAGTCAGCACGGCTTTCTTATCCATCTGGGGTAATATATAATATACCTTAAACCCTCCTCCGCGGTTAAATTCAATGTCAAAATACTTAAACCCCATTTCATTGGAGAATACCAACCGTGTGCTGCTGTCGGGCATTGCCTTCATCAGCAACAGGCCACTGAGGTGTTTGCCCACTACATCTACCTGCGTATTGTATAATACTTTTGAAAACCGGGGCCTGAACTTTAATACGCAGGCGGCATCTGCAGGCGTTTTCTCCATTTTCCGGTAAACGGAACTACAGGACAACAACAAGAAAAAAGCGCTACTTAATAGTAAACAGCGCATCTGCAATAACAGCATTCAACTCTTTATTTATAAAACTAATGACCGTATTATCGCCTGATTGTTCATACATCTCCAGCCGGTTAATGGAATAATCTTTTCTGGCCAGTATTATATTGATGTTCCGGAAATAGTCTTTTATTCCTTTCGCTACCGGCACCAATTCAATCAGCCATCCCTGTGCGCTTTCAAAAACAGCCACTTTAAAATCGGGATTACTCAATGCGGTACCCTGCACACAATCCACCATCATGCGGTTGATCTGCTGGAATAGCTTGTTTGATTTGGCCGAGATCTTATTTACTTTTTGCCCGTCTTTCACCAATACATTGCTATTGTTAATGATAACCAGGTACTGGAAAGGCTGGTTATATTCCATCCGCACCAGGTTGTCTTTTTTAAACCAGAACCTGCCTTTTGAGACAATTTTTTCCGAAAGCATCCCCAGGTTTTTCTCCTGTATAAAATCACTTTTAATGGCGTTGATGCGGCGGGAAGCGCCGGCAAACTGCTCCTTGAATTGCGCCAGGTCGGCCACGGGTTTATAGCCCGGGTATTGCGCCTGCAGACACAACGCGGTTAGCGTCAAACACCACAAAAAAATCATTCTATGCATAAGGCGCTACGTTTAACAGCTTGTCGAGCCGTACAAATTCATATCCCCTGCCCCGGACTGCAGCAATCAGTTGTGGCAATACAGACAGCGTGGTCTTACTGGTATCGTGCAACAAAATCACGGCGCCGGGTTGCAGCAGTGCAGCTATTTTTTGCAATAGCTTTTTTTCCTCTTTTATTACCGTATCCAGGCTGCGGATATTCCACCCAATGGCGGTATACCCCCCTTCCTGTACAACATTTCTCATATTGGGGGTGGTGACTCCATAGGGCGGTCTGAATAACCGGGGGCTAACCCCAATGGTTTCCTTTACCCTTGTATTCATCAATTGCAGGTCGGCCAGCATTTTTTTGGTTGAAAAAAGGTCAAACCAGAAATGGTGCGAGTAGCTGTGATTGCCGATAATATGTCCCTGTTCGATAATTTGTTTCAGCATCCATTCCCTGCCGGTAATGTTTTTACCGATACAAAAAAAAACCGCGGGCACCCTGGCTGTTTTCAACACTTCCAGTATTTCCACGGTGTATGCATCCGCCGGCCCGTCATCGAAGCTAATGGCAATTTGCCTGGTGACGGTGTTTGAACGGCACAAAACTTTCATAAAAAAATTGCTGCCCACATAGTATGAGCCATAGAATAGCAGGCCCGCATATAACAGCACCACTATTATATAAACATATGCGGGTACCTGGTAACGGGTGGCCAGGCCAGCCAGCAGCAACAGCACAATAATAAAAACAATATTGGTATTTTTAAAGTTTAGCATGCGGTTACCAGTATCAGCGAATGATGAATGTTTTCATAATGGTTATAAATAAGCACACGTTTTATGCCGGTGGCAGAAGCGGGGGCCAGCGTTACCGGCAGGCTGCCCTGTTTTAAAACAGCTGCCGCCAGCCACAAGGCAAAAGCCGTGCTGGTGGGGTATTCTCCGCAAAGCTGTTTATAACCAATCGTTGTTTTGTCTTTAAAAAGCGCATCGGACAATTTTTCATAGACCCTGTCTTTTCTGATATCGCCGTTACGACCGGTCACCAGCAGGTCTATGTCTGCCGGGGTAAGCGATTGCCGGGCTAAAAATTCCAATACCTGTTGTTCAATCTCGGCGCTGTGCGCAGGCTTATAAAAAAGGTGCAGGGCATCCAACACGGCATAGTTTTTTTGTGATGCCTGGCAGCTTAATAAAAAGAACGCAGCTCCTTCTCCTGCTACCGTGCCTTTAGACTGGCTTGCCAACACCCCGGTATTGGCTGAAACCTCTTTTTTATATAATCCAAAACGACTTAAAATGGCATGGCTTGCATCGGTAATTTCATCGGCTGCGCCCACCAGCACCGTTGAAGCGGCATTTTCCTCCAGCAGCATCAGGGCATCCAGCAAGGCGCTTTCAAAAGAAAAGCCGCGGTGAACAAAAGTGTTGTTGTAATGATGGCATTGCAGCAACAATGCTATTTGCGCGCCAATGGTATTATGCGTTGATTGAATAAAAGCGGTGGGCGTAAGCATCTCTTCGTTTTGCTCCACCATTTTTTTCAGGAATATGCCGGTGTCTTCCAAACAGCCATATGCAGTGCCCATAACAATGGCGCCAGGCGTTTGTACGCCTGCTTCCTGCAGGCATTCCATTGCCGCTGCGGTGCCCATTTTTATAATGCGGCTCATGCGACGGATGGATTTTGCATCAATATAATTAAGATAATCCGGCTCCACACAGCGGAGGCGGTTGCCGGTTTGTGTTGCCGGTTCCTGCAGCAACGGCGGGTGGCCAAATGTTGGCTGGGGTGATATATTCCCCGTGGCGCGTATAAAGATTTTCATCTTATGGCTTTGAAAAGATTAAAGATGAACAGTTGCCGCCAAAACCAAATGAATTGCTCAGCACATGGTTCACAGTTATATTCTTTTGAAACAATTTCTCCGGTACAAAAGGCAGGGCCTGCATGGGTGTCTTCAAACGCAGGTTGGGATAGATAAAATTATGTCTGATGGCCAGAGATGAAAACACCGCTTCTATACCACCGCTGGCTCCCAGGGTATGGCCTGTAAACGCTTTGGTAGAACTCATGGCCGGGTAATGGGGCTCAAATAAACGCTGTATGGCTGTTCCTTCGGATATATCGTTGTTAAATGTGCCGGTACCATGCAGATTAATATAGCTGATATCGGTGGTTTGCAGGCCGCTTAATTCCAGCGCGCCTTTCATAGCCAGGTAGGAGCCCGCACCATCCGGCGATGAAGCCGTTTGGTGATGCGCATCGTTTGCATTGCTGTAACCACTAAGCCGGCAGTACAGGCGATCTTTTATACCGGCCGCCACTTTTTCCGACACCAGCACCAGGTATCCGGCGCCTTCCCCCAGGTTAAGGCCGCGCCGATTTTCATCAAAAGGCATACAAAGGGCCTTGTCCAGGATCTGCAGGGTGTTAAATCCGTTGAGTGTAAATTTGGTCAGAGCATCGGCGCCCCCGGTAACCACCACATCCAGCAGGTTGTGTTTGATAAGCCTTGCGCCAAAAAAAATGCTGTTGGCGCTGGAGGAGCAGGCCGTGCTGATGGTAGTTATAAAATTTTTGATTCCTAGGCCATCGGCTACCAGTTCCGTAACGGCTCCGCACTCATGATTGACTGCATTTTTTAACCTGCCGCTCTTATTATTTTTCAAAAATTCAGCAAAAAAAGATTCGGTTTTGTCCATACCGCCCACTGAATTTGCGGAGACAAACCCGGTGCGCAGACCGGCGGTATGGGCGATACCAGCATCCTGCCAGGCTTCTTTTGCCGCCAGCATACCCAACAAGGCGGTTCTGCTTACCTCCGGTGAAAACCCGGTAAGTGCTGCCAGTTGCCGGTTATCCAGTTTTACTTCGGCAACCGGTAGTATGCCCCGGTGGATAGTATCCAGCAAAGTAATGGCTCCAATACCGGCGTTGCCTTTTTCAAGCGCCAGCAAATTACTTGTTGTATTGTTGCCAATGGCGGAAACAACACCCACACCTGCTACATAAACGACTGCGCTCTTTGTGTACATAATTGGCTAGGCCTGCCGGCTTTTTATATAGTCTGCCATGGTTCTTATGCTGCGGAATACTTTAGGACCGTCTTCTGCATTATTGAGTTTGATATTGTATCGTTGCTGCAATAATACTATCAGTTCAAGCGCATCAATAGAATCAAGGCCCAGTCCTTCCACAAATAATGGCTGATCATCTCCAATATCTTCAGGCTTCACATGCTGCAGATTTAACTGTTCAACAAGCTGCCTTTTCAAATCCGACATTAACTTATCCATGGTTTTTCTGATAAATGTGATGAATATTTTCTATGGTAAAATTTTTCGCTGTTGGTTTCGCTGTTTTTTCAACCAGGTACAAACAGGCCAGGTATTCATCCTTTACTACTTCAACCCAGCCGCAGATACAGGCTTCCATTGCACCTGTAGTAAATAAATGGGCCACATACTGCTGTATAAACGCTGCGTTGAAATCCTCAAAAATAAAAAAATCATTCTCGCCTTTAATATTATGCCGGATACAGATTTCGCCCAATACGATATTTGGCAGTGTATAAACAAACAATGCCGGGCTGGCAATTGTTTTCACTGTTTGGTAATATTTGATATCTGTATCAAGGCTGCTGTTTTTATTTGACAGTACCAGCCCGATATCTTCCGGCTTATACAAAAACTTTTCAAACGAATTTTCAAGCAACAGCTCGGTTGCCAGCCAACCCAGTTTGGCCAGGTTATCCATTTTATAAAACCTGGGATAATTGATGGCAAAATACTGGTAAACAGAAACCAGGAATGGTTGCAGCGTTATCCCTTTATTTTCAAATAACCGTTTTTCATCCTTATCAACAACATTATCGGCAATCCGGCAGCTGGCGGTAATATATAGGTTTTCAGTCAAAATGATATATTAATTAGCCTGCGTCGCATTAAATTTGTCGCGGGTTTCAATGGTTTTTGCCAGCTTAGTTACGGCCGGTTTTGCATTTTTCACAAACGGGTTATCCATATCCCACACATAACCAGCCAGCACGGAACATATCTGGTTTTTGATTTCCTGCACGGGGTTGTCGGCAAAAAAGATGGTATCCAGGGTGCCGTCGTACCAGGCTTCCACATAGGTACGAAAAGTGTTTACCCCCTGCATCATCGGCTCCATGTATTCTTTTTCCCAATCGATGGTTTCGCCTTTCAGTTTGCGTATCACCAGTTTGGCGGCTGTCTGGCTGGAAACCGTGGCAAGGGTAACGCCGGAAGAAAAAATGGGGTCCAGGAATTCCGTTACATTGCCGGTTAGTACAAAACCATCGCCATAAAATTTATCGGTGGTAGTTGACCAGGACTCCAGCACTTTTGGTTCAAATAAAAATTCCACATCTTTAAATCGCTCACTAAAATAAGGCTGGGTGGCAATCAGCGCGCGCAACTGCTCTTCATTACTGCCACCATATTGTTTAAAGAAATCCGGATGGCCCACAAAACCCAGCGAGGTAATACCACTTGAAAAAGGAATGATCCATATCCATACCCCGGGTGCGTGTACCACTATGGTGATCCGGTTGGGTTCATCGGCCATGGAACGGTTCTTGTCTACGGTATGTGCAAACAATGCTTTGCGCGGGGGCTGGTCAGAAGGCCTGCCAAGGTTAAATAAACGTGGTATTACGCGGCCGTAACCGCTACCGTCTATAATAAACCTGGCGGCTATCTGTGTTTTATTACCCTGTTTGTCTTCTACCGTTGATACCGAGCCTTCCTTATTGAATTCAATACCGGTAACCGTTGTTTCGTACGAAACGGGCACGCCCATTTTCTCTACGGCATCGGCCAGGGTTTTGTCAAATTCTGCACGCGGAACCTGCCAGGTCCAGTTCCAGCCGGAAGTGAACTGGTCGGCAAAATAATAATCGCAGATCTTGCCATTCTTTACAAACTTGGCCCCGCATTTTTGCTGAAAGTTCTTCTCACTGATGGCGTCTACAAAACCCGCTTCTGTTAAAGCTTCCATGCAACGGGGCAATAGACTTTCACCAATAACAAAACGCGGAAATTTTAGTTTTTCAATAATCTTTACTTTATAGCCCGCCTTGTTTACAATGGAGGCAGCTACGGTTCCCGAAGGGCCGGCCCCGATTACCAGCACATCAACCTGTTCTGTATTCATGTGAGTAGTATTTACCTGTTCTGTTGCGGCTGCTAAAACGCCTGCCGCGATTTTCAACTATTGTATTCGTTTTGCATGCAAAGCCTGTTCCGCAGGTCATTGTGCCACTATTTTCTTTTTTTACATTTTAAAAGGGTCTGGCTTAATCCAATATTGTCTACCTGTTCTGCGACGTCAAAACCGGCTTTATCCACACAGGCTAAAAATGTTTCCGCGCTATACATCTGGCTGTTTCCATTGGCCAGGGCCGTAAAATACAAAGACGTCTGCTGCAGGCAGAATGCGGCTATTTCAAAACGCTGTTTATCCCAGAAAGGTTCCAGTATATAAACATGACCGTTATCATCCAGCGCGTTATAGCACCGTTTTAAAATAGAAATAATTTCCGCTTCAGAAAAACAGTCCAGGAACTGGCTCATCCAAACGGCATCGTATCCTTTGGGAAACTGTACCGATTCATCCAGGATATTTACGGGCGAAAATGAAATGCGGTCCGACAAGCCAAGCTCGGCAATTTTTTTCCTGGCCACGTTTAACTGGCCGGGCAGATCCATGATGGTTACCTGAATATCGGGTGCAAATGCCGCCGATGCAATGGCCCATTTACCGGTATTCCCACCAACATCCAGTAAATTACGGGTGCCGTTGTTATATACTTTTGGCAATACCAGCGGAAAGGCATCATCAGAAAAAAAATGATCAAAACTAAACCAGCTTTTTTGCACCTGTGCCGGAAGTTGCGACAGACCCTCGTAAATGGTTTTCCATTCGCCAAATTCTTTAAGCCCGGCCGGTTTGCCCGTTTCAATACTCTCATCCAGCGCAAAAAGACCTTTATAATTTACATCATGTATAAAATCCATATTTGTTCTGGTAAGCGGATCGTGCAAAATAAAATAACCGGTTTTAGCCAGCGTATATTTTTTATTGTTGACCAGGATTAAACCCATGCTTAATCCCGATTCAAGCAGCACCCGCACGCCATAGAGCGGAAGGTTTACCCTTTCTGTTATTTCAGCAATGGTGAGCCCACCGGTGCCGCTGATTTCAATTTCTGCCAGGATACCGGAATTCCGGAGTACCCGGGCCGCCTGGAAAATGACGGGTCCAAAAGCAATCCATTGCGCGGTTTCCTTGGCTTCAAACGCAGATTTTTTATCCTTGCTAAAAAAATTCATACAGCTGATGGGTGTTGATATTTTTGAATGTTAGTTAAGTGCCTTGCTAAAAACCAGTGCGGCATTACATCCGCCAAACCCTGAAGCTGTTTTAAGACAATGACTGGTTTCAAGCGCAGTGACTTCTTTGCAAACGGTAATGGGTTTGGAAACGCCTGAATGCCGGAAGCCCCTGGTGGCTACCATTTTGCCCTCTTGCAGGGAATGAATGGAAATAACAGCCTCCACGATACCCGAGGCACCCAGCGTATGACCGTAATAACCTTTTAAACTATTTAAGGGCACCGTTTCCAGGCCGGCAAGTGAAAACGCTTTTGCTTCCATTTCATCGTTATAAACAGTGGCCGTGCCATGTGCCGAAATAAACCCCAGGTCGGCTGCTGAAATACCAGCCTGCTGCAAAGCCTTATTAATGGCCATGCAAAGCTCCTGCCCCGTGCGACTGGGTCCTGATATATGGTTTGCATCGTTGGTTATGGCACCCCCAGCCAGTTTTACCCGCGATTTACCCTGCCTGGTTGAAAGCACAACCGTGGCGGCCGCTTCACCCAGGTTAATCCCGTTGCGCGCCGCATCAAAAGGCCGGCAGGGTTGCGGGCTGATGGCCTGGAAAGACTGGAACCCCGATAAAATAAATGAAGAAATAACATCGGCCCCCACTACCACCGCGTTTTTATAAAACCCGGTCTCCAGCAACCGTTTACCCGTAAGCAAGGCCGTTAGACCCGAAATACACGCATTGCTGATCACAACGGGTATATTGGACAATTTAAAATACGCGGCAATTTTTTTGGCTGAGGTATGCAAACCAACCAAATCTTTTATGGGCGCATCTTTTTCTGCTGTTTCCAGTAATGATATATTTCCCTTTGTACTGGAAATCACCAGTATGGTTTCAGGCGATTGTACATCGATTCCACTTTGCTGCAGGGTATTGGAAACCGACAGTATCACCAGTTGCTCAAATTTTGTGTACCCAGCGCTTGCAAGGGCAGCGGTATTTTCGGTAAAGCGGTCATCGGTAAGCAACGACGCATAAAATGGAAAAGGCCATATGGATGGCTGCAATTGTTCCCGGATACCCGACACATCGTTGGTTAGGGCCCGGAAATTTTCTGCAGACGTATAGCCAACAGGGGAAACAATATTATCCGACACAACAAAAACATCTCTCATCTTCGGTAGTTAAATCATTATGTGTTCCTTTTTCCATGCTTCAAAAAACGGTGGGTTGGTTAATTGCAGCAAGGATTTCTCCTTATCTAAAAACACCTGAATGGAAGAACCCTTTGCCACCAGTTTGTCGTTTGCCGCATTGTAAATATTATAGTGAAAAATAATTTTGGCCGCTTCGCAGGGAATATATTTGGTTTCAATAATCATCCGGTCGCCATAGCGCAGGCTCAGCTTATAATCGCAGGTAATGCTCACAATAGGTACTACATAACCCTGTTTGTAAAAATCCAGGTACCGCAGACTATGTGTATTTCCAAAAGCTTCCCTTCCATCTTCAAAATACCGTATGTAGTGACCGTGCCATACAATTCCCAGCGGGTCGGCTTCATTAAAGCGTACGGGTATTTCCGTTCTTTCTGTCAGTGATTTTTTCATGCTGTTATTTTCAACGAAATACCACCGGGCATTACTGGAATTTATTTTTCCATTCCTTGTACTTTTTGTGCTCTATTTCATCCAGCAGGTTTTTGATGGAGGAAGCCCAGTAGTTGCGAAAGCCAATAGCCATGCTAGCCTTACTTTCTATTCGCTCTGTTAAGAGTACTTTTTTTGCCCTCATATCTATAAAGGTTACCCATACGGCAGAAGCCTTGGCAGACTTGCTCATGGCTTCCATCACGAACAGGATACCAATGCCTTTTTTATCGTTAAAATCAAATCCTTTCACCAGTGCATTAATGTCTTCTTCCTTCAGCCGGTGAAAATCGCTGGTATTGGTAGATTTTATTTTTCCGGCATCGGCTTTTTCGTTTCTTTTATTTACCGCACCCAGGTCGTGATCAAAATTACTTTTATGAAAAGCCTTGTTTAAATCAAACTTTTTTGTTTCAGTTACTATCAGGTCATTGATGCCCGCAAACTGCCGGTCACGGATATCCATTTCGTTGGTGGTAGCATCATCAATCAGTCTGGCCCTGGTAAAATCTATTCCCAGGTACAATGCCGTTGTTTCACTTGAGCCAAAAAAATCCTTCAGTGTTTGTGAATAAGCAGGTTGGGCCATCAAAGCCACCCCGACAAAGGACATGAAAAAACCGTTCTGCAGGGTGCGTTTCATGGTCATATTTTTTTATGGTTTTTAATGAAAATTTTCATTTCACAGGTAGCTATCACCAGGTTATTGCAACGGATAATGCCTTTTATAACCGAAACATCAAATACCTGGTTCCCGATGATGATCTCTGTTTCAATTATATCGTTCACCGCAGGCAAATCAATTACCTCAAAATTTTTAACCGCCCCGATATATCCTATCCGTACCGGTTCATTTTCTTTCTTTGCCTCGTATCCCGCCCGGGCTGCAGCTGTTTGCGCAATATTCTCCAGTAATGCCGGTTCGGTAAGGAGGCCGTTCTCCACAAAAATATTATCTTCCCTTACCTGCAGCCGGGTGCGGGTAAGGTTACCGTCGGAATAAGACAGTTCATCGATCATTACAAACGGTTGCCCCTGGGGGATCAGTGATGTTATGTTTTCTTTTAATACAATCATTTATGCTTGCCAGAAATTATAATAGTTAAACCATTGTTCAGGATACATTCTTGCCTTGTTTTCCATTTCCACCGCAAAGTCATTTAATACCTGCTGCATCATGGCCTGTTTGGATAAACCGTCGTATTGTTTTAGTTCACTGGCATACAGGTGGTAGTGCGTACCCGTTTCTTTAAAAGCAAATACAAAAGAAATCGGAACCCTGAATGTTGCCGCCAGTATAAAGGGCCCGGCCGGAAATTTGGCAGCGGTTCCCAGGAAATTGCTTTCTATTGTCCTATTACCTTCCATAAACCGGTCGGCATGAATGCAGACCAGCTCATTGTTTTTCAAGGCAGCACTGATGGCATATATATGCGATAAATCCTCTTTAATCACAATCACGTTCATATTTCTCTTGCCGGTTACGCTTTCCATATACTGCTTTATCTGCTGGTGTTCCCCATCGTACATCACTATATTGATTCTTGTTTCAAGCCTTTTTAACAAATGTCCCGCTATTTCCCAGTTACCCAGGTGAGCGCTCAAAAGCAAGCCGCCGTTTTGCAGGGCCGTTATCGTACGCAGGTGTTCCTCACCGTCAAAATTATAGGTGAACCTGTTCTCAATTCCTGCCATAATAACCACTTTGTCTATCACGGTCTGCCCAAGCCGGTAGTAATTCTTATACAGGAGGTTCAGCGACCGTATGCCATTATAGCCTAACTTTTTATGAAAGTAATGAAATATGAGTTTTGATGACCGGAAAGAAAATAAAAAATAATAAAGAACCACCGGCCGAAGCAGGAGATAGGCAGGAAAAACCCCAAGATGTTTCAGGATGCTTACAAAAATGCGGTATCCAAAAGGGCTGCCTTTGCTTTTACCCTGCCAGGAAGACATTATGCGAGTTCTTTAGCATTAACACGACGGGTAACATAATCATAAAAGTCCTGGAAGCTAACAATGCCTGTAAAGTCTTCCGGTTTTACTTTGAACCCAAAATTGCTTTCCACTACCACCACCAGGTCAATATAGTCGAGGCTGTCTAAGTCCAGGGTTTCTTTAAGGTAGGCGCCGGGCGTTATTTTTTCCGGTTCTACCTCAAATTCTTCGGCAAGGAATTCATTTATTTTCAGGATAACGTTTTCGCTGTTCATATGCAGTAATTTATCAGGCCCACTTTTTTACAATAAGGGAGGAGTTGGTTCCTCCAAATCCAAAGGAATTCGACAAAAATATTTCAATTTCTTTATTTATGGTGCTTTTTACTATGTTCAGTTTGGCAGAATCTTCGTCGGGGTTTTCAAAGTTAATATTGGGTGCTATAAACCCGTGCTGCATCATCAGCATGGAGTAAACAATCTCGCTGGCGCCGGCCATCCAGCATTCATGACCAGTCATTGATTTTGTTGAACTAACATAAGGCCTCGAGTCGCCAAAAACCTGATCAATTGCCTTTGCCTCACTCGCATCTCCCACGGGGGTGGAAGTAGCATGGGCATTGATATAACGGATGTCTTTTGGCTGCAGGCCGGCATCCTTTAATGCCATCGAAAGTGCTCTTACCGGACCATCCACAGTGGGATTTGATATATGCCCGCCATTGGAGGAAAACCCATATCCCATAATTTCAGCCAGAATTGGCGCACCCCGTTTTTGAGCTGATTCCAGGCTTTCCACAATCACCGTTGCTGCTCCCCCGCTGGGTATCAGTCCATCCCTGTCCCGGTCGAAAGGCCTTGAGGCCCTGGCTGGCTCTGCTTCGCGGACAGAAAACGCCGACAATGCATCAAAATTGCCCATGGAATATTTGTTCACCTCCTGCGCGCCGCCGCAGATTACGCATTCCTGGAGACCGCTTTTTACAAAATGATAGCCCAGGCCAATGGCATGTGAACCACTGGCACAGGCAGCACTTACCGTGAGATTGATGCCGCGGAGTTTAAAAATAGTGGCCAGGTTCATGGTAACCGTTGAGTTCATGGTCTGAAAAACAGAGCCCGAACCAACCAGCATGGTGTCTTTTTTCTCGCGCATTATGTCGATACCATGAATTACCGGCTCCGCGGAACTGTCGTTGCCATAAAGCACCCCCACTTCCCGGGCATCAATATAATCCTGGCCGATGACGGCATTTTTCAATGCTTCTATTGTGGCCATATAGGCATATTCACCCTGCTCGGGCAGCATTACCCGGGCCCGCCGGTCCAGCAAACCTTTTAAATTCGGCCTTTCAACAAAACCTGTAAGCGCACTCCGATAGCCAAATGCCTTGCGCTCGGGATCCAGTACAATACCCGACCTGCCCTGATAAAGCGATTCTTTTACTTCATCAAGGTTTTTACCAAGGCAGGAATAAATGCCTGTTCCCGTTATCACTACTCTGTTCATAACCTGGTTTAGAATTACTGCTACAGCTGATTTAATATTCTTTCTATGAATAGCTCCTCATCGTTATCCCCTTATAACCAGCTACCCCGCCACCGGCGTATTCAGACCTGCCAATATAAGCCAACCCGGCTGAATTACCCACCCTGTTTATCGGGATAAAAATAATTCAACGCTGCATTAAAATCAGGCCTGCCGATTTTTGAAGGATAAATTGGTGCTTTGTGGGATAGTACCGGTGAAACCTGGGCTAATCAGGAATATAATCCACCGTTCACCGATAGTACTTCCGCCGTTATATAACCCGCTTCTTTAGAAGCCAGGAAACCCACTGCATGGGCTACTTCTTCGGGCAAACCAAATCGTTTCACAGGTATCATGGCCGCAAGCTCTTTTTCGTTTAATCCTTCCGTCATGTCTGTTTTAATAAAACCCGGGGCCACGGCATTGACGGTAATGCCACGACGGCCTATTTCCTGCGCCAATGCCTTGGTGGCGCCAATTACACCGGCCTTGGCGGCAGAATAGTTAACCTGTCCGGCCATGCCTTTTAAACCGGATAAAGAGACCACATTTATTATCCGGCCATACCTTTTTAACAGCATATTATTCAGCACCAGGCGGGTTACATAAAAAAACCCGTCCAGGCTGGTACCCAGTACATCGTCCCACTGGCTGTCTTTCATAAATACCAGTAACCCGTCTTCCTTGATGCCTGCATTATTTACCAGCACCTCAATATGTTTATCCGTATTGGCTTCTATCCAGCCGCCCAATTTTCGCCGGATTTCGTCTTTTTGCGCCACATCGAATTGCAAAAGTTCCCCATTACCCCCATTTTCCTTTAGCAGGGCCATGGTATTGGCCGCTTCGGTCTCGTTGCTTTTGTAGTTAACCAGCACGTAATAACCCATTGCCGCCAGTTTTAAACAAACCGCCCTGCCGATACCTCGTGAACCGCCGGTTACCAATGCACAATTCATAGTTAAAATCTAATGGTTTTTGATGCGTTTTTTACTGCCGCCTATTTTGTAAGCGAAGCCGCGGGCTGTTTGACACCGGAATTTCCTGAAAATATGCTTTCCGCTTTTTCAAGATAGATCTTTACTTGTTTTAATTCCTTGTACATGGGCTTGTCTTCAATAAACTTTGGAAAAAGCTTTCTGATTTCTTTGTACACCTGTAAAGTATAACTGGAAAGCCGGGGCGTACATTCCAGGAAATCCATGGCCTGCAATACAGCGACCATTTGTATGGCCAGTACTTCAAAAGAATTATCGATGACCCTCTTGGTAAGGTTGGCGGCATTGCAGCCCATGCTTACAATATCCTGGTTATCGTTGTTATTTGGTATACTGTGCACATACATGGGAAATGAAAGCGTTTGATTCTCCGCCACCGTTGAAGTTGCAGAAAACTGCATGCCCTGTATGCCAAAATTAAATCCAAGCACACCCAGGTTTACAAATGGCGGGAATTTCTGGTTGAGCTTGTCATTCAGCAGATAGTTCAACTGTCTTTCGGACAGCATGGACAATTTGGTAGTAGCCACTTTTAATTTATCCATTTCCAGTGAAACATAATCTCCATGAAAATTACCCCCGTGAAAAATGTTTTCATTTTCATAGTCAATTACCGGGTTATCGTTTACCGAATTCAGTTCGTTTACCACCACTTCTTCCGCCTGCTGAATAGTATCATAAATAGGGCCCAGTATCTGGCTTACACAGCGAAGTGAATAATATTCCTGCACCTTGTCTTCAAACACCTCCTGGTTAATATTTTCTGCTTTGTATAAATGTTGCGAGCGACTGCGGATCATCTTACTGTCTTTCAGCATTTCGCGCTCCATGGCCGCAATATGGTTTTGGCCGGGGTGCTTTTTTACAATATTCAACTCGTAGGAATAGTGGTCGTCAAATGCTTCCACCACTTCGTTTGTCATGGCAGACAATGTTACCGACCATTCTAACAATTTTTTTGCCTGTATGATGTTTACCAGGCCAATACCGGTCATGGCAGATGTGCCGTTCAGGATGGCCAGTCCTTCGCGCATATAGATGGTAAGCGGGGTGATATTCAGTTCTTTGAACACCTTCTCCGTTGGCTGCATGGTTTCTGCGTAAATCACTTCGCCTTCCCCTATTAAAACAAGGGCCAGGTGTGCCAGTTGTACCAGGTCGCCACTGGCGCCTACACCGCCATGTTCATAAATACAGGGATATACGTCATGGTTAATTAGCGCAACCAGTAAATGAATGATATCTGTATGCACGCCGGAATAACCCTGTAGCAGGCTGTTCAGGCGGGCCAGCATCAGGGCTTTTACCAGCAGTGGTTCCAGCAGTTTACCGCCGCCGGAGCAATGGCTCCGGATAAGATTATACTGTAATTGGGTGATATTCTCTTCGCTAACCTTGTATTGCGCCATAGGCCCAAAACCGGTATTGATGCCATAAATAAGTTTGTTCCTGGAAAATTTCTTCAGAAACTGATGACTGGCATCCACTTTTTTGAGTGTGGCTGCCGGTATGGATATTTTTTTGCCTTTAAATAATATCTCGTTGCAGTCATCCAGTGAGAGTTGTTTTTCCACAATAACGTTCATAAAACTGTTTGTAAGGTTGAGAGCACCAAAAATAATATAAACCAACCATATATTAGTTTTGATTGCCGTCATGAAAGAGGATTGGCCGTCCATGATTATTGCCAGTATGTACGACCGTGTTATGGCGCCGGTGGCGATATGCCGGGCCGGGCATTTCGTCGGAGGGGCGGGTAAGTGCCAGGTTTGAACGGGCGGTCATTCTGCAAAAGACACAACATGCAGGTTTGCCGGGTGGGATGGCCTGCACCGTCTCTTGACTGGGCTCAACTTTTTGATTCCGATATCCAATCCCGTTCAATCTTTATCCCCTTTTATCAATGAACTTCAGCGGCTTTCTGCCGCCTTCGGGGAACTGCAGCTTTTGTATCTCGGCGGCCGTACTATATTTTACATGCGGACTTACCCGCAGCCGGGCCTGCAGGTAAGCTCGTATGCGACGGTCTGTTTCATCGTTATTTTGTGCAGGCAGCAGGTGCAGCAATACTTCATCCATACCAATATCATTGCTGTATACTTCGGCTACATAATCCAGCACTTCTTCCATTTCGTTTAGCAGGTCGAACAAGGCCGGTGGGTAAAGGGTGGTGCCCTTGTATTTTATCATTTGTTTTTTGCGGCCCAGCACAGGCGATAGACGGAGGGTATTGCGGCCACAACTGCAGGGCTCATCCACATAGGTGCAGATATCACCTGTTTTATACCGCAGCAGGGGCATGGCTTCCACACCCAGCGTAGTAACGGTTACTTCTCCTGCCTGACCAGGTGCAACGGTTTCATTTTTTTCATCCAGCAACTCCACTATCAGCAGTTCCGGATTGTGGTGGCCACCCCGACCCGCGCCACATTCGGTAAAAGCGGTTTGCATTTCGGTACTTGCATAGGTTGAGTACAATTGAATGTTCCAGGATTCGGTGATCTTTTTGCCCAGTATATTAAAAGAAAAATCCATGTTGCGGATGTTCTCGCCAATACAAATAGCCTTTTTTACAGAACTGCTATTAACGTCTATTCCATGTTCTTTTGCATACTGAAGCAGTTTCAGTATAAAAGAGGGTACCGCTACTATGGCAGTGGGTTGTATACGCTGTATGGTTTGCCATTGTAATGATGGAACGCCCGGACCGACACGTATGATGCCTGCACCCAGTTTGCGGATACCCGCATAATAGGCCATACCGGCCATAAACTGGCGGTCAAGCGTAAGCATCAGCTGGTAAATATCCGCGGACTGGCCATCGGCACATAAAAAAGAACTGTATTCATTGAATGCCAGCCGCTGCAGGTCGTTCTCGGTCAGCGCAATGGTTACCGGGTTTCCCAGCGTTCCCGAGGTAGAAGTATATTCAATAATGGATTTTTTGGACACGCATAAAAAATCTTCGCTGTACTGTTGCAAATCTTCCTTGGTGGTTACGGGCAGACCTTGCAGATCCGCCAGGTTTTTCACCGCACCGGTATCAACCTGGTGACGGGCAAACAACTGCCGGTAAAAAGGAGAATATTGCTGCAGGTAATACAGGGTCTCACGGAGCTTTTCTTCCTGTAATTTTTTAATGGCTGTCCTGGTCTGCCAGGCGATCTGTGTTGAATATGCCATATTGGTTTGAATCGTAAAATAAATATAGCCTTTTTACAGGCCCGGGAAACCGGGGTTTTTTATGCGTCAGGCGCGGCTGTACGTGCCCGGTATTTCAACTTTCTATTATTACCACTGCGGTTGCCATTGCTTTTATATGTGATAGCGAAACCGAAATGGTGCCGATGCCTTTTTCCTGTACCCAACGGGCCGTTGTGCCGGTCAGGGACAACGAAGGCTTGCCGTTTTCATCATTTGTAATTTCAATCTCATTGAAGGCGGTGCCTTCTGCCCACCCGGTACCCAGCGCCTTAAAAAAAGCTTCTTTGGCGGCAAACCGGGCAGCATAATGTTCGTATTTATTGACCTTTTTTTCGCAATAAATAATTTCGCTTGCGGCGAAGACCAGTTCCCGGAAACCCTGTTCCCTGCCGATCTTTTCGGCAATTCTTTCCACTTCAACGATATCTGTGCCTATGCCGGTTATCATATTCAGGAACTTGTTTTTTTAATACAGGCGGCTATCTGCGCCCTGATATGGTCTTCTTCATTTTTTGTGGCAATTACCTTTGTAAGCGCTGTTTTGTAATAAGGCAATGCCGCAGCGTATTTTTTTTGATTGAACAGATAATCCCCTGCAATCACATAGGTATGAAAAAATTCCGGATTGCTCATCACCAGGCTGTCAAGGTTTATTGCAAGCCCGTCTGCTATGCGTTGTTTATAACTCCTGAAAAGAACAAAGTTTTTATACCTGTTGGTCAGCATAAAACTATCGGCTGGTACATTCAGTGGGGTTTCGCAGATCTCCTTGTTCTCCTGCATCCCCCGCAGGGCAAATACCTTGTGCAGGTCATAGGCCACGTACTGGCCCAGCTGCCAGGGCGAGGTGGATACCCATACCAGTAATTTCCGGGGTTCAAATACAATGGAATGATGTGCAATCAGCTGGTTGATGGCTTTTTCATTGCCCAGGCCAATATCTGTATTGTTCAAACCCCGCCGGTCCCGGAGCAGGGCAACCGTTTTCTGAACGGTATTGGTACCATTTGTGTCTATCAGTTGCATGACCCTTTTGTAGCGGTAATCAGAAGCACTTTCCTTTTGCTGTTCAAGATTGGCTTTGCTGTTTACGAGGTCTTTACCCTGGAAATGATTGGCACAAACAATGTATTTTTTATGGGGATCATAGACATCCAGCTGGTCCGGTGTTTTCTCAATAATAATGGCTTTATTGTCTGCCGCAGAACCCACCAAAAACGATTCCGATACAAACATTTTTCTTGTGCGCGCGATGGCCAGGGCCTCGTTGGTATTTTTTGCATATTGCAATATTTCCCTTGCCACCAGTGAAACAGGTGTTGCAGACCCGGAAGGAATACTTGTTTTTGCGGCATTGATGGTTACCGTTAGCCCTTTTTCATTCATACCTGATACGGCGCCAATAAACCCGCCCCAGGTAACCGTCATAAATTTATACCCGCTATCGGGTCTGAAAAAAGCTACTATTTTATCTTCCGCAAATTTATCGCCCACGTAAAAATCAAAATTGCGGCCAATAATCATATTGCTGTCTGAAGCGGAACCCCAGGTACCAAACGAAGTGCAGCCCACCAGGGCCATGCTTTGCAAAGCATGGCCTATATCATGCGCGGCATGGTAATTCAGGATGCGCTGGTAGTTGGAACCTATATAATTATACTTATCTGAAGCTGCATGGGAGACGCCGTAAATTTCTTCCTTGTATTCTTCGGTAACATTATCGGCCAGGTGGCGGTTAAACCAGCCTATCACATATTTCAGAAAATGCCTGTAAAAGTTAGAAGGGATCATTTTATTGATCTGTTCATTAAAATGATCTTCCTGTCTTTGTACCAGTTCCTGAGTAAGTTTACCGTTGATTACACCACGTTCATAAGGCTTGCCCTCCACGTATAGCTCGTATAAACCGCTGCTGCTTTTGCGGAACCAGTTGTTATTGATGGTATAGAAATCCGGCGATGGTTCCGCGCGTTGTAATTGCAGGCTGCTGGTATCTACCGGCTTCGGTGGATAGGTGGTTGATACAATGACCAGGTAAATAAACCCCACCAGCAGAATCCCGGTAAAACAAAGGAACACATACCCCGTCCGCTTCCAGAATTTTCTTTTGCTACGCATTTCTTATTTTTTCAATGATGCTATCGTTGCCCATGATGGCCATACAGGTGGCCACGCCGCTAAGGGCCGTACCCAGAATACCGTGCATATTCAGGTTCTGCCCTGTAAAATACAGATTCGGCAGTTTTGTTTGGGGGGAAATAAAAGTTCTGTGCGGATCCCGGTAATTTTTAACAATACCATACATAGAACCGTCATCATTACCAATATAATCCCGGAAAGAAAGCGGCGTAGCGGTATAGCAGGCATGAATAGCTTCCCGCAAACTTGGAAACTTTTTTTCCAGTTCATCCAGCAATTTTTCCGCTTTTCTTTTTTTAAAATGATCATATGTTTCACCCCGGCTGTTTACGGCAGACACTGTATTAAATGTATTTTCCCATTCCCTTACCTCATCATACCTCATATAAGTGAGTACCGACATACCCGCCGCGTAATCATCCGTGCCGGTTACAGCCGATAAAAACAGGGAATAGCCCAATGGCCAGTTCGCTTCGGTATAATCCGCTGCTGTCCATACATGGCCGTCTTTGTGATAGTAATAATTATGTTTAAAATATCTGAAACTGTTTTTTTTGAATACAATATTGAGGGTAAAAGAAGAGATGGAATTTTCCAGGCTTTTCAGTCGCTTCCGGTAAATATTTCTTAATATGGTTGTCTGCGTTATGTCAAGCGTTTTTGCAGGGTGGATATTCGAGATAAAAATATCGGCGTAGCGGCGTGAACCATCTGCCAGCTCTGCATAGCTGACCCGACCGTCTTCTTCTGCCATTTTTTTTACTTCGCTGTTTGTTGATATTGTGCCGCCACGTCCGCGGATATTTTTAGCCATGAGCAGCCCTATTTGAGAGCCCCCATCTATGCATTTCCAGGCGCTTTCAATATAATGGTTCAGTATAAGCGCGTGTACATAAAGAGGCGTTTTGCCCGGCTGACCGGCATACAATGAATTATTGCCTGCCAGTACCGCCCGTAGTTTTTTATTAGTGGTTATGGACTCAATAAATTCCTTGGTATCTATCTGCAACACGCTTTCTTTTTCGCTGTAATCGCCGGAACGCAGGTTATAGAGTGGAAACTTGCTGCAGACCTCTTTTATTTTATCGCAATAGCGGTGCAGGGCTTTTTCTTCGTCGGGGAAATCAACCAGCAGTTTGCTAATGAAATTTTCATACCCCTGTGCAAAAACATATTCCTTATCGTCGTTTTCAATGATAATCTTGTCAAATGCATCGGCATCCAGTTGCTGCAGTTTAAGTTTGTCCATCAGGTTCAGGTATTTAAACACCTGGTAGAGGTTCTGCCCTTTGTTCAGCCCGCCAATATAATGCACCCCGGAATCAAATATCACTTTATTCCTGGCATAGGTTTGCAGGCAACCGCCTATCTGCCTATTTTTTTCCAGTATACAGACTTTTAACCCTTCGCGGCTGAGTATATCACCGCAGACAAGTCCGCCCATGCCACTGCCAATTATTATGATATCAAACCGTTCCATCTCAGCCTTTATGCTTTTTTAATACAAAAATGATATTTGAAGTAAAGACAGTCTCGTCTATTTCAGTGCATTCCATTCCGCGTGCCGTAGCTATTTCCCTGATCATGCCACCCGACAGGAAAAACAATCCTTTACCCGAAGTTTTATTGAACCCGAAGATCTCCGTAGAAAACACTTCCGTCAGGGCCGTTCCACGATGCCGTTTTTCCAGGTCTTTGTTGCCATCTCTGATGATCACTATGCCGCCCGGCTTTATATTGTGAATGCATTTCTCTATAACAATCTTCTGCTGGTTCGGTTGCAGGTAATGCAAAATATCCATCATTACGATGGCATCATACTGCTCAAAAGCATATTCCATTACATCAGCATGGGCAAAACGGATACCGGCATCTTTACTGAAACAATGGGCTGCGGTAGCAATCTTCTGTTCATCGTAGTCTAGCCCCGTTATAGACCGTCCTGGTTCTGTAAAATGGAGTATATAGCTCATAAAGCCATACCCGCAACCAATATCCAGTATGCTTCCGGTTTTGGGCAATAGTTCGTTAAACTGGCGGTAATTTTTCTCAAGTCTTACTTTAATACGCATATACCACTCCAACACTGGCCCCTTGTATATATAATTATAATGCAATTGTTCATTAAAATAGGCTGGTTGTTCTGCCTGTTTTCTCAGGTCTTCAAAAGAATCCTTAAAATAGCGGCTTATTTTTTTTGTGCGTTCGGCATAACCTGTTCCAAAACCCGTATCGTGCTGGCTGATTCGGGGTAAAAAGGAAACCGTTACCGATCCGTCTTTTAGCAAGAAATCATTTTTACTAAGGGTATAACTGGTACCGTGTATCAGGATGGGTAGTATGTCCAGTTGCAATTTTTCCGCTACATAAAATGCTCCTTTGTGGAAACGCCCGGGGCGGCCATCTTCAGACCGGGTGCCCTCTGGGAATATACATACGGAATAGCCCTTGTTTACCCGCTCCCTTATTTTATCGAGCCCTTCTTCAGTATTTTCCGTGGTTGGAAAAAAATCGGCCATCCGCACCACGAAACCTACAAAGGGAAGGTTCCATACCCGTTTATTGATAAACAGGACGATCTTAGGATGCAGCATCATGGCTATCAATACATCCAGCGAAGATTGGTGATTGCAGATAATAACGGCCGGTTTTGAAAAATCTTCTCCAAGGGGATTGAGGATCTTCTTTTTTACATTGGGCATAACATACATCAGGCTGCGTGTAAACAAGGAAAGAGTGGTATGATACGCCAGCTTTCCCTTTTCCCTGTTAAACGGGTTGATCTTAACAAAAATAAGTCCGGCCAGCGCTACCAGCACGCTGCCCGAGGCAAAATAGGCAAATGCAAAAGCCGATTTAATCAAACCAAAAAAGGTCCAGGGGAAACGGCCTTTCTGGATGCGGTTTTTTATTAAAAAATTGAACAGGAACGGGATCAGTAACTGGCCAATAACCACCACGCACAAAATTCCAATGATGGCAATCAGGGCTATGGAACGCAGGGCCGGGTGTTTTGCGAATATCAGTACACCCAGCCCGGCAATAGTGGTAATGGCGGAAAGCAGGATGGAAGATTTGTAGGAAGCAAGGTTTTTCTTCCCCGTTTTATACTCCTGCAACAGGCCGTCCATGATAAACAAACTGTAATCATCGCCCAGGCCAAAGATCAGCGCAGAAATAATAATGTTTACTATATTAAAAGTTATACCCAATATACCCATGATGCCCAATATCCAAATCCAGCTGATAAACATCGGTATAAAAGAAACCAGGGTCAATTCAATGCGACCATAGGAAAGCAGCAGAACAACGAAAACCAGTATGGACGACATTAAGGCAATGCTTCCAAAATCCGCGTTTATAATTTCTACCAGGCGGTCTGTCACGTATTGTTTGTCGATAACCGTGGTGCCGGTATTATCGTCAAATGCCTGGTATAGCTGCCGGCGGTTCGGGGCACTTACTTTTACCAGGGTAATTACGGTTGCCTTGCCGGGTGTTTCCGTTATATAATCATCCAGGAAATTTTTTCGGAGCATGGAAGTGGTGGTATCGCCGGCGGGTTCATATTTTTTATTTAACAGCGCGCGGAAATGCTCAAACGCGGAAGCACGGTATTTCAGCTGCTTTCCGGCCGCCTGTAGGCTGGTTAGCAATTCTTGTTTTTTTTCGGTTGTCCAGTAAGCGTTCCAGCGGTTGATCTTCTCCTGTTGCATTTCGCGCGAAAGGATAAAAGAAGAAACCCCGGAATACCTGCTGACAACTCCGTTTTGCCTGAGTTGGGCAATGACCGCTACCGCCTTTTCATTTCTTAACAGGGCTTCATTAAGATTGGTGCCACTGGAAATTAAATACACAGACTGCAATGCATAGGCGTTGATCCGGTTTAAAGCAGTATCGGCTTTTTTAAGACGCTCGCTCATAAAATTCATGCGCATCATGTCCGGTTCAAAGCCCACATAACGGGCCGTATAACCGAAAAACAGGGTTAACAGCACAATGATCGCGATCACCATCCGGCTATGCCCGGGCCGCCAGCGGGCCAGCCTGTCAATCCAGGAAATCGACGGCGGACCGCTGCGTTTTTCTTCCTGTTCCGAAACTATTAAATGCGGGAGAAAGATAAGCGAACAAAGTGCGGCTCCTGCCAGGCTAAAGGCGGCAAACAGACCCAGGTCCTTGAGCATTTCCGATTTTACAAATTGCAGGCATAAAAACCCGCCGATGGTAGTAAAACTGCCAACGGTCAGGGGTATGGTAAGATCGCCTATTACCCGGCGTATGTGATGGGTATGCCGGTAATGGTTGAACACATGCAAGGAATAGTTGACGGCAATACCCAGTATTACCGAACCCGTACCCAGCGCAATGACTGAAATCTTTCCTTTTATAAAATATAGCACCGCCAGTGAAAACAAGGCCCCAAATGCTACCGGCAGCAGGATTAGAAAGGGCGCCCTTTTTTTTCGAAAATAAAAGCCAATAAATAATACCAGGAACAACACGGTAATACCCTGGGTGAACAAAGTATCTTTCCGCAACTGTTCTGCATTGCTGGCAGAAACCGCCGTGGCGCCAAAATAAGACGCGTAGATATTATTATTGTGACTGGCGCTAAGGCTATCGGTAATACGGTCGATGCCTTTTAACAGCACCTGATTTTTGCCAGTATTATTAGGCGGGTAGGCCGGTGTAATAAACAGCAGCAGGTGCTGCTGATCTTTTGTAAGAATATAGTTATCATAAAGCTCAAAACTGCTGTCGTATTGTAATTGCTGGAGTTTTTTAAGCCCCAGGAACGAGATACCCACCGGGTCTTTTACAATCATACTTTTAAACGCAATCCCCGTAGGCGAGCCCAATACCCGGATATTGTTTTGCAATGTTTTTTGAAGTACCGCGGGCGAAATCAGGGTATCAATGGCGGCATAGTCCTGTTCATCCAGATATAGGGGCAGCTGTTCACCGATGGCATCAAACATTTGTAAAACCAGGCTGTCCTCCGCCTTGTCCTGTATCTTTGTGATATAAGCGCCATATTCATTTTTCAGGATGGTTACTAAATCACCGGCAAAAGCTTCCAGGCTATCTGGTGCGGCGCCCCGCCCCGTGTCTTGTAACGATACCATTACCACCAGCTTGTCCAGGAATTTTGAATGCTGGAAAACCTCATTGAGCTTCTCCACTTTTTTATCGTTGGGCAATATCTTGGAAATATCTTCTTCCAGCTTTACCTGTAATGCAAAATAGCTCAGCAGCAAAAAACAGCCGGCAAGCGTTATCCAGAAAACCAGTCGCCGTTTTTCAAAAAAATTATATATTGAAATAAAAAGTTTTTCCATGCAGGTATAACTTATGCTGCTGCCAACATTTTTCTTTTAAATATTTTCATCAGCAAATAACTGAGCAGGCCCAGGACCACGGCGGCTGTTGTCGCCAGAGTAATGCTGCCGTAGAGATATTGCTGCAGGTTGACTTTTATATTTTGCAAACTAAGTCTTTTACTGAATACCAGCTGCAAGGCGTGATTACCCACCCACCAAGCCCCCATTTTATAACTGAAAAAAATGATCACCGGTATCATGGGAGGGATGCTGATATTGGCGGCAATAATAACCAGGCCTTTGTTTAATTTTAAAATGACGGCAAAAAAGATGGCCAGCGCCAGTTGAAAACCCCACAAGGGCACAATGCCCATGAATACGCCAAACGCAATGGAGACCGCTTTCAGCACATCGCTATGATGGGGATGCAGTACATGCTGGTTGAAAAAATCCTGTCTTTTTTTCCTGTTGAACAGGCCGCGTAGAAAATTACGGGGCACAATATAGAATAGGGTGATCAATACCAGGAAAGTATTTAAGATACTGATACGGGTGAAATCCTTTACGGGTCTGAAATGAGAGACCCTAGTTTCCTTTGGCGCATAGTACACGCTAACGGGTACGGGCACAATATCAATTCCTTTCCAGGCAGCACGAACCAGTACTTCTATCTCAAATTCAAAACGCCGGGTCAAAAAATGTATTTCCTGCAATGGCTCTAAAGGATACAGGCGATAACCGGATTGTGTGTCCGGCAGTTCAATCCCCGTTTCTATTTTAAACCAGAAATTGGAGAAGCGGTTCCCAAAGCTGCTTTTGCCCGGAACCGTTTCCTGGTCCATATTACGGGCGCCCACTACAATGGCGCGGGGATTTTCCGTTGCTTTGTCCAGGAACTTATCCAAATCCTTTGCAAAATGCTGGCCGTCAGAATCAATGGTAATGGCATAGCGGTATCCCTGCTGAAAGGCATAAGCAAAGCCGGTACGCAGGGCTAAGCCTTTTCCCTTGTTAACCGGTTGTATAATTATTTGCACCCAGGGAAAATTTTGCAGCAACAGGGCAGTATTGTCTGTGCAGCCATCATTTACTACAATAACCTGGTCCGTATACTGCGAAAGGTCATGGATGACGGCGGCCAGGGTGGCGCCATTATTATAGGTGGGTATCAAAACACAGGCGCGCAATGCACTGAATCTTGTATGTAGAATGGGTGTTTGGTTCATATTGGCCGCTCTTTTGAGCATTCATTAATACAGCAACAGCGTAATCCTGGTTTTTGTAAAACAAAATGCAAAATTAAGTTTAAATAATGAAGTGATAGTGAACGATGTATATTCTATGATTAGCGTTGGAAAGATCGTTTCGGTTACACGCGGTTCATCAACCACAGGTTTTTACCTGCTGTATCGTCCTATTACACAAATGATAAAGAATTTTATAGGGAAATATACTTGTCTGGCAGTCATCGGACTATTGTTGGCAAATGCACTGAACGCGCAGGTTATCCTTACTGCAAAAGGCACCATAGCGGACAGTACCGGCAAAACCCCGCTTGCCGGCGCTAAAATTGAGCTGTTTTCCATAAAAGATACACCCAATTCCTACAATACAATTAGCGGCAACAACGGACGTTTTGAATTGCATGGAATAAGGGCCGATACCTTTCGTGCCTTAATAAATATGGAGGGATATCCGCTGACCACCAAAACCTGGATAATATCCGATTCAAGTGCCGACCTTGGAACCATTCTTATTTCAAAGACAACTGCCATAGTCTCAAACAGTCCTGCCATTAGTCAGGATACCGCTATTAAACCAGTTGCTGCCAACCCTGTCAATCACGTTGTGGCCGACAGCAATGCAGCTGGTAGCAATATAGCAAAATCCGTTGCTTTAAAGAGCTATGATGGTCTTGGTACTATTTCCGGGACCCTGCAGGATAAAACCGATAAAGCCCCTTTGCGTGGTGCCACCTTGAATCTTAGCCCCAAAAAAAACCCATCCCAAAAACTGGATGCCATTTCAGACAATAAAGGACATTTCTCTTTTACGGGCATCCCACCAGATACATTTATGCTTTCTATCACCTATGTAGGATATGAGTTTGTTGACCGCCAGGTAAATCCCTCGGCCAACAGCGAGCATAATCTCGGCGTTATTTTTATTCCTAAAACGTCCCAGGAACTGGAAGGCGTAACCATCATAGCAAAAACGCCGCCGGCCCAGCAAAAAGGCGACACGGTTCAATTCAATGCCAGTGCATTTAAGGTGAACCCGGATGCCACCACCGAAGACCTGATAAAAAAAATGCCGGGTATAACGGTTGATAGAGACGGTACTGTAACGGCTCAGGGCGACCAGGTGAAAAAAGTAACTATCGATGGAAAGGATTTTTTAGGTGATGATGCTACTGCGGCGTTGCGTAACCTGCCATCTGATGTAGTAGATAAAATACAGGTGTTTGATAAACTAAGCGACCAGGCCGCTTTTACCGGGTTCGATGATGGTAATTCTGTAAAATCGATCAATATCGTTACCAAATCAGGCATCAAAAATGGCCAGTTCGGTCGGGTGTTTGCCGGATACGGCACCAATGGACGTTATGCTGCCGGTGGTAATGTAAGCACCTTCGACAAGGATCGCAGGATCTCGGTGGTGGGTAGCTTTAATAATATCAACCAGCAAAACTTTTCTTCACAAGACCTGCTGGGTGCTACCACTGGTGGCGGTGGTGGCAATTTTGGCGGAAGAGGGGGTGGCGGAAGAGGGGGGGGCGGCGCTCGTGGTGGTGGTGGTGGTGGCCGCGGGTTTGGTGGTACCGACAATTTTACGGTTGGCCAGCAAAACGGTATCAGCGGTACCAATGCAATAGGCATCAACTATACAGATAAATGGAGCCCTAAACTGGACATGCAGGCAAGCTATTTTTTTAATAATAGTAACAATACCAATGAGCGCGAACTGCATAGCCAAACCCTGATTGGGGAGAAAACCCAGTATACCGATCAAACCAGTTTATCAGTAAGTAAAAATTACAACAACCGTTTCAATATGCGACTGGAATATAAACTGGATTCCAGCAATTCACTTATCATCAATCCCAGCCTTAATTTCCAGAATAACAATACGGAGTCCAATGGCGCTTCCCAAACGTATTACGGAACCGGCGACACCTCCAATACGGCTGAAAGTATGAATTCATCAAAAAGAACCGGATACAATCTCCGGAACAATATCCTCTTCCGGCACTCTTTTGCCAAAAGAGGCAGAACGTTTTCATTAAACCTGAGCACTACGTTCAATAAAAACAATGGCGAAAGCTATACGGTGCAGCAACTCCGTTTTTTTGAGAACAATCTTGCTACAGACTCGCTGCAAAACCAGTACACAAATAACCCAACCAATGGTTACTCCGTATCAGCCAATATAGCCTATACGGAGCCGGTAGGCAAAAAAGGCCAGATTCAGTTTAACTACTCACCCTCGTGGACCAAAAATAAAGCCGACCAGCAGACCTTTCTATTTGATACTACCGGAAAGGATTATACGCAGTTCAGCGATATCCTCTCCAATAAATTCGACAATACCGTGACCACCAACAATGGTGGTATCAGTTACCGGCTGGGCAGTTCGCGCGACAACCAGTTTTCAGTAGGCGTTAACCTGCAGAATTCCAAGCTGGAAAGCACCCGGATATTTCCGGCACCAGCCACCGTAAACCAGTCTTTTACCAATTTGCTGCCCAACCTTATGTGGCGTAAAAAAGTTTCTGCCCGCAGCAGCATTAATATTTTCTACCGGGCCAATACAAACTTCCCTTCTGTAACACAGTTGCAGGATGTAGTAAGCCTGAGCGACCCCTTAAGAATAAGCAGCGGTAACCCTGCTTTAAAGCAATCCTATACCAGTTTGGTTTCCGCCCGGTATACTTTTACCAATACCCAGAAAGGACAAAGCCTGTTTGCCAATATTTTCCTGCAAACCCAAAGCAATTATATTTCCAGCGCCACTTATATTGCCAGTGCAGATTCCGTGATACAGCAGGGTATTGTGCTAAAAAGCGGTTCCCAGCTAACCAAGCCGGTAAACCTGAACGGTTATAAAAGCTTCCGGTCTTTTTTTACCTTCAGCCAGCCGGTGTCTTTTATAAAATCAAATGTTAACCTCAGTACCGGTTTCACTTATTCAAGGCTGCCAGGTCTTATCAATTACCATGAAACTGTAACCGACAATTATATTTACAATGCCGGCATCGTTGTTGCCAGCAATATCAGCCAGTATGTGGATTTTAACCTGTCTTACAACGCTAATTTTAACAATACTAAAAGCTCGGCGGCGGGCCAGACCAGTCAAAATTATATAAGCCAGGCGGCTGGTATTCAATTTAATTTATTGTCTAAAACCGGCTGGTTTGTACAAAATGATCTCACCAACCAGATATACAGTGGATTAACGGGTGGTCTCAACCAGAACTTCTGGCTATGGAATGCCAGTATGGGCAAAAAATTCTTGAAAAACCAGGCCGGGGAACTGAAGCTGTCTGCTTTTGACCTGCTGAAACAAAACCAGAGTATTGTGCGCACGGTATCTGAAAACTATATTGAAGATTCCCGTTCCAATGTGCTACAGCAATACTTCCTGTTAACTTTTACCTACAGCCTGAAGAATTTTGGGAGCGGAAAACCCACTAGCCAGGGTCCGAACCGTCGCTTTTCGCCTAATTTTTAGTGCCGGGTACAGAAGCTGTTCGTTTTTTGCGTAATATCGTTTTTAAAGCAAAATTCAGGCGTTTTGGATGAAAGAACCTTGGTAGAACAATTAAAACGGGGCGATGAGCAGGCTTTTAAAATAATTGTAACCACCTGGCAGGATATGGTGTATAATACTGCTTTGGGCATTCTGCAAAGCGCCGAGGACGCCGAGGATGTGGCACAGGAAGTTTTTGTACAGGTCTATGAATCAATTCATACATTTAAGGGAGAGTCCAAGCTTTCTACCTGGTTATACCGGATTACCACCAGCAAAGCGCTGGACCATATCAGGAGGAAAAAAAGAAAGAAAAGATTTGCCTTAGTACAGCATCTTTTTGGCGAAAACAACGAAATTATCATACAGCCGCCCGATTTCAACCATCCGGGCGTGCTAATGGATAACAAGGAAAATGCGGCCGTCCTGTTCAGGGCCATCCAGAAACTTCCGGATAACCAGAAAACAGCGTTTGTGTTGAATAAGGTGGAAGGCTTGAATTACCAGGAAATCAGCGATGTCATGAAAACCACCGTATCTTCTGTGGAGTCCCTGCTGCACCGGGCAAAAACCAACCTGCGGAAATGGCTGCAGGAACTGTACAGGAACCAGTATGAATAACGCAGGTTTTGTATTAATTTCCCGTCAAATTATCATAGCGAAATGCATATGGAAAAGAGAAAAGAAACAGAAAATATTCTAAATAGCCTGGATGGCCTGCTAAAGGCTAGTCCTGGTGCTTTTTTTTATACGCGTGTGCAGGCTAGACTACAAAAGGAAGAAACCGGTTTCTGGGGTAGTTTAGCAGGCTTTCTCACAAAGCCAACTGTGGCGCTGGCAACGCTTTGCCTTATCTTTTTGTTAAATGCGGCGGCATTTCTCTACCAGAAAGAGTCCTCGTATACTGTGGCTGCAGCAGACCAGAACGAGCAGACTTCAGCCGATGATTACAATACTACACTGGCTTCCAATACTTATTACGACGAAACTTTTGAGGCGCATTAAATGAATAGTTCTAAAAACAGAATACTTATTTTCCTGGTAATATTTCTATTACTCACCAATATTGCCATGCTCCTGTATTTTACAATGTTTGACAGGATGCCAAGACCTAACCACAGCGAAAAACGCGGCCCGGTGAGTTCATTTTTGCAAAACGAGACTGGCTTTAGTAAAGAGCAGATGACCTTGCTGGACAGCCTGAAAAAACGTCACCGCGCCGCCATTAGGCCCTTGTTTGACGACCTTGGAAAAAGTAAGGATGCTTTTTACCAGTTGCTAGGAAAACCCGGTATTACCGACTCCATTCTACAAACCGCCGCTTCCGATATCGGACAAAAACAGGCTGCGCTGGACCTTCAGTTTTTTCAGAATTTTATAAGCATCCGTAAAATATGTACCGATCAGCAACTGGCAAAGTTTGATTCTGTGATGCCCTCCCTTGCCAGCCGGATGATGCAGCCCTGGCAAAAAAATAACGGCCCCAGGAAAAAAGATAGTATACAGGAAAAAAGATAAGAAAAATATCGTTTCTCCCGCAGGTTTTTGATTGCCTGCGGCATCCAAATAAAAACTTCTTTAATAACACTAAATTTTTATGTAATGAAAAAGAAAATGCTTTTGATTGCTGCTTCCGCTTTATTTATCTCCTTTGCGGTTAATGCCCAGGGCGGCGGACGAATGACGATACCAGAAAGGGTAAAAACGGTAATGGATAAACTGGCAGATTTTAAGTTGAGCTCTGATAAAACCGCATTAACAGACAGTGCTTTTACAGTTTATTTCCGGGACCAGCAGAAGATGATGGAAGATATGCGCGCCTCAGGTGGTCAGCCAGACAGGGATAAGATGATGGAGGGCAGAAAAAAACTGGGTGATGAAAGGGATGAAAAATTAAAAAAGATTTTTACTGATGACCAGTTCAAAAAATGGAAAGATGAGATAGAACCAACTACGCGCAGGCAAAGACCCGCCGGTGGTGGCAACAACTAATATAGCCTGGCTAAATTATGTGTTATTATTATATACATGAAAATAAAACCCCGTTTCTTAACCGAAACGGGGTTTTTAGTTTCCCCCCACGGCCTTCCGTAAATAAAATACTTATAGGTTTTCCCGGCAGATGATAATTCCATGCTAGGCCATCCAAACCGGATGTTTCTCCCTACAACGGCCATAGCTCCAGAACACCGTAGCTGTGCCAAACTACCGGCAAAAGTACAACCCGACTCGGTTTGTTTCTCCCGATCTAATACATCTTCGAGCATGTAACTGGACAGCCGAATCGCTTATCAATCCGGAAAAAGCGTTTTGTCTATATGAGGAATAATGCGCAAAGCGTTTTTATAATAGATTTTTTTCAGGATCACATCAGAGAGGCCCATTCCATACATGCGCCAGAATGCATGGTATTTCTTATGGTAAGGAAAATACTCGTCTTCAGTTTCCAATACCCGGAAATACGTTGCATATTCACTGGGTACCCAGCTATCCTTACCAAACATTATCCTGTCCTGGTATTTTTCAAAAAACTTTTTGGCTGCCCTGGGCTGTCTTCCCAGCTCGGCTATTACCGCACCAAATTCCACGTTTACATTGGGCATAGCATCCAGTAAAAGACCCAGCCTGGTCAAATCGTTCGGATACCATCCAAAATGGGCTGCAATAAAACTTGTTGCCGGGTGTTTTTTAAACATAGAATGCTGTTCTTCAATCAGCGTTTCCCAGGGAACCGGGTTATGCGGACCTCTTCTGCGTCCCGGATGGGTAGTTATTTCCAGCCACCGTTCATTTTTCTCATTTACCGGGTCCCAAAAAGGTTTGGGATCGGCCGTATGAATGATAACCGGTATCCCTAGTTGCCCTGCCTTTGTCCAGACGGCATCCAGCCTTTCATCATCCACGGTAACCCGCCGCCCGCGGTTGTCTTTTACAGAAAGACCCAGGTCTTTAAACACTTTTAACCCATTGGCTCCGTTTTTTACATCTTCTTCCAGCTGTTTTATGGCTTTTTCCGTCCAGCCCCGTTCACCCATCCCCGAGAAATTGATATTGGCAAATACAATAAAGCGCCGGGGAAAATTGGATTTTATGTTAGCCGACATCTTACTGAGCCCGTTTCCATTGCCGCCGCTCAGATTTACCATTACCGCCATATTTAGCTTGTCCATTTCCGTTACCAGGTCGCCCAAATCCTGGCTGCCCATATCCCATTGGTGGTTGTGTACGTCTATAAACGGAAATTTTGCCCTGGAAAGCTGGTGTTCGGGTACTACCAGGTTGGAGACCGGGTCATATTTTTCAAAATCCATGGTACCGGTCGGCTGGGCGCCGGTGTTTACTACTAGCAACAAATAGCATAAGGCAATGCTGATGGTTTTTTTCATACAAAAATTTAATAAATAAAGTATGGTACCCCTATTCACCCAGCCATTTTTCCCAGCAGGCCAACCAATTATTCCGGTTGTAATTCTTTCCGGATATTTTCAATCCGTGTCAGTAGCGTTGCATAGTCCGTGTATCCTCTTGAGATCAGGTAAAATTTTGTCTCGCTCACCTGCATCAGCACAGCCGGGAAACCGGTTACCTGTAACTGCTTTACCAGGGCAAATTCGTAATAGGCTTTCTCTTTGTATTCCGGGCTGTGCAGTTTCTGGTAAAAACCGGCTGCGGGAATGGCATACTTTTCCAGGAGGTGCCGGTAGGCCTCGTCATCGCAAAGATCCCTTCCTTCGTAATGCAATGCATACTGCAGATCCGCGGCAAATGCCACCTGGTTATCTTGGTGATAGTCTTTAAAAACGCATAGGGCAATAGCGGGTTTTTCTGAATCGGGGAACCAATCGCTTTTGTCGGGGTTTTTAATATGCCAGAGATAATCGCTGCCAAATGCTATCCCGGTGTTTTCCTCTACAGTTTTATAGGCCTTTAAAATATAGCCTGCCGTGGCAGCAATGGGCTTGGGTGTTTCGCTGATTATCATGCCGCCAGACAATACTTCGAAATTATATTGATCGCTATCTGTTTCCGCAAGTTTTTTTATAACCGGGCTAAACCCATAGCACCAGCCGCAATAGGCATCATAACAATAAAATATAATGGGCTTTTGCATTTTCGCCTACAAAATTACGGGGTCCATTTCAATTGCTACGGTTTTGGCTGGGCAACCAGGTTAGCCAGGAAATATCAAGGTTTCACCGCGCTAAACTCCTGCAAATACCGGTCAATATAGTCCTGCTTCTTTTTTAACCGGTATTGCATGATGAAACGTGGATGCGACAGCGGAACTATCTTTTCAAAAAAATGCTCCTCCGCATTCAACTTAGACAGGTATTTATAATTTTTCCCATCGCCCAGGCAAAAGGCAAGATCACGCCGAATACCAAACGTACATTGCTTATTCAGGCAATCTACTATAAAGGGCCGGATGCGATCCTGCAATGTTTTGTCGTCATAATAGTTCAGGTTTTTTCCGTGTTGAGTAAATCCAAGGGGGCTGACGGCCGTAATATAAAATTGGCGGTAAAAATCGTCTACCCCGCCAAAAGCACGTATCATTTCATAGATATACAGCGAAGAAAGCTCCTGTTTTTTTGCCCAGCTGTTTTCTATCCCGCAATCGTTTTGCAGGCGGATGGGGTCTGTGAACGGAATTCCCGTGATTCCACCCCCAAACCGGCCGGGGTTAATGCCGATGATCATATGGCGTTGCGCCTGGTCGTTGTAAAATTTTTTATAAAACACTTTACAGGCCTGCAGGGCGGCGGGTTCTTCAAACGGAGTCATTACTTTTATACCATCGGGCAATATTAGGGGGAGACGAAGTTTTTTTATGAACGCAAGCATTTTTTCAGCAAAACTCATACGCAAATGTACAGCATCAACTTTAT
>JBDTVE010000141.1:0-11726 GCA_040007355.1 Bacteroidota bacterium
CCGGCTTCTTTCGTTTATCTATTCAGCGAAAATAAAAGACTTATTTCTCTTTTATTTTAAGAACGTTTATCTTCGCGGTCTAAATCCGTAGCCTATGTTTTCAAAAACATGTGAATACGCCATTCGTGCCATGATTTTTATTGCCCAGCAACCAGACAGCAAAAAGACAAGCATTAAGGAAATTGTAAATGGCATTGACTGCCCGGTCCATTTCATCGCCAAAATATTGCAGGGCCTGGGCAAAAAAGGCCTGGTGCAGTCTCTTAAAGGCCCCAATGGGGGATTTTTCCTGGATAAAAAATCTTTACGATGTTCGCTGGCGAATATCGTGCGTGCTGTAGATGGCGACAAACTCTTTTCGGGTTGCGGGCTTGGGCTCAAAGAATGTTCAGAGACCCATCCCTGCCCAATCCATCATCAGTTTAAAAAAGTGCGAAATGATGTGCTGGTCATGCTGAATAAAGCAAAACTGGGCGAGTTTGCCGGACAACTGGGAAAAAACCAAACCTATTTAAAAGGCGTTGATTTTTTGTTTATAAAAGATAAAAAGTAATTATCTATTATTATTATGATACGCATTCATGTCAAATACAGGGTACTAATAGCCAGCTGCCTGGGTTTACCGCTGGCAGCAGCAGCACAGCACCATCAGCCCTGGGCCTTTAGTTTCCATTCGGCCGGCACGCGCATGGCCCTGCTGTTTCTCCTGCTGCTGGTAATGCTGGGTGCCGTATTGCTTTTGCAGTACAAAGTGCGGGTGCTTTTAAAAAACAGCCGGAAACACCCGCCGCCGCCGGACCCGGAAAGGTTCCGTACCTACCTGGATGGTTTCACCAGCCGGCAGCTGGATGAATTGCTGCAGCACCCGCCACAAAAAGACGGGAAACCCAGCGCCCCGCAGCAACCGCTTGCCTGGCTTCCGCTTGTTTTACTCACGCTTTCTACTCTTTTCTCCAGCGTCGCAGCAGTGGCGCAAACAGGCACCCGACCCGGCAATGGGTCTTTTGCCACCCAACCCGGTGTAATCATCACCGTTATACTGGTGCTGCTGCCCATCCTGGCGGGCATTCTGGTGCTGTTTATAAAGGCCCGGAACCTGTTGCAACAGCACCGCGATAAAATAATCCTTCGGGAAGCAGCGAAACTGGCGGGTTACCTGCAATCACAACCAGCCGACGAGTTAGACACTGCTATTCGGCAGCGGAAAGCCGCACTGGATTACCAGTTAACACATACTGAACTATCGGGCACCCACCAGGCCGCTGATCAAAAAGGTTTGCTTGCCGTCAGCATCCATACCGGTCTGCCGGTTGTGCCAGAAAAAAAGAAAGCATTAAAACGACCCGATATTGACCCCCGTTTATCCAAACTTATCCGCTGGTACCTGGTTTGCGCTACTGGCTGGTTGCTGCTGGGCACAACATTCGGCGAATACCTGGGCATCAAATTTGTTGCCCCTGATGCAGACCACCTGAGCTGGTTAAGTTTTGGCCGTCTGCGTCCCGTACATACCAATATGGTTTTCTGGGGATGGGCTTCGCTGGGCATGCTGGGCCTGGGATATTATATTGTGCCCCGGGTAAGCAATACTCCACTGGCCAGCATGAAAAAGGGCTGGTGGGCCCTTTTTCTCATCAATGCGGCCGTACTGGCAGGCACCATCTGCCTCATGGCAGGTATCAATAACGGCGGTGGTGAATACCGGGAATACATATGGCCCGTTATGCTGCTTTTCGGAATTGGGCTGGCGCTTACGCTAATAAATTTTCTCCAAACCATTGCACGCCGCACTACCCGCGAGATTTATATCGCCAATTGGTATATTGTTGCCGCTACCATTTTTGCCATCGTTATTGCATTGGTGGCTTATCTTCCCTGGTGGCAGAACGGTTTGGGAGAAACCATTATACAGGGCTACTATATGCACCAGGGCGTTGGAATGTGGTTTATGCTGTTTACCCTGGGCATTGTTTATTATTTTCTCCCGCAACAATTGAACAAACCCATTTATTCTTATAGCCTGGGTATATTGGCTTTCTGGACACAGATACTTTTTTATACTCTTATCGGCACGCATCATTTTGTTTTCAGCGCCATTCCCTGGTGGTTGCAAACCGTTGCCATCGTAGGTAGCGGCGGCATGGTCATCCCGGTTATTGCAGGCACCACCAATTTTCTCATGACCTTTAAAGGCGCCTGGTACAAAATCGGGGATAGTTATACCCTGCCGTTTTTCCTGGTTGGGATAATATTCTATTTTACCGGATCCCTGCAGGGAACGGCCGAGGCTTTCCGTTCAACCAATATGGTCTGGCATTTTACGGATTTTACAGTTGCTCACTCACACATTACCATGTATGGCATTATCTGTTTTTTTCTATGGGCGGCCATTTACGCTGTACTGCCACGCCTCACCGGTAAGGAAGCCCCACAGATCACCATCGGTGCACATTTCTGGCTGGCCTTGATTGGTCTGTTGTTCTACGCTGTTCCGCTGATGTATGGCAGCACCTTAAAAGGCTTGTTGTGGATGGATGGAAAACCGTTTACCGACGGCCTGGTACTGATGGCTCCTTACTGGCTTTGGCGGGCCATCGGCGGCAGCCTGATGTGGCTTTCCCACCTCTTTTTTGCCTACAATATGTACCAGATGCTGATGCCCGGCAAAAGTATCGACATAAAAGAAGAAGCTATCAACAAAATAAAAAATGCATCGGCTGGTAATGCATAAAAAAACCGGAACTTACTATGGAACTTTTCGACAATTATAAAAAGCTTTTTGGCACGGCTTTTCTCTTCTTTGCAGGTTTAACACTGCTGGTAGCCGTTATACCCGCAATCAACAACCAGCAAAACAATGCACCTCTGCCGGGTGCCCTTCCCCTGAGTGGCGCGGCCGAAAAAGGAAAAGCGATTTTTATTGCCAACGGCTGCGTTGCCTGCCATACCCAGCAGGTGCGCAATATAGACATGGACCGGCAATGGGGTGAAAGACCCGGTCTGGCCGCCGATTATGCCAATATTCACCGCACCGATCTCTGGCGAAATACGGCCACCCTGATGGGCACCGAAAGAACCGGGCCTGATCTAACCAATATCGGCAACCGGCAATCTAGCCGCGACTGGAACCTGGTCCATTTATACAACCCGAGAATCGTAGTAAAAGAATCGATCATGCCGGCCTATCCCTGGTTGTTCAATACAAAACAGGAACCTTCCGCAAAAGACATCGTAGTGAATATTCCCGCGGCCTATAGCAATGGCAACGATGAGAAACTGGTGGCTTCGGCAGACGCGCTTTACCTGGTGGCCTATCTGCAATCGCTTAAACAAACCAAATTGCCGGAAGGCGCCACGGCGCCTGAATTCCTCTATCCAAAAGAAATAAAAAAAGCCGTTACCGGCAATGCCCCGGCGGCATTGGATGGAAAAGCCATCTATACAACCAATTGCCAGAGTTGTCACCAGGCAAATGGCGAGGGGCTGCAAGGCGCTTTTCCGCCCTTGAAAGGCAGTCCCGTGGTAACAGGCGATAACCTTGAAAAATATATCGGCATTATTATGCATGGGTATGATGCCAGGGCCGAATACGGGGTAATGCCGCCCGTAGGCGCCAATATGAATTTTACAGAACAGCAAATAGCCGCGCTGGTTAACTACGAACGAAGCAGTTGGGGAAACAATGCCAAACCAATTACCAACGAGGAAGCAAAAAAGATACTGGATTTTGTAAAGCTCCAGGCCCCCAAATAAATGTTTTTGAAATGAAGAATTATGAAACTGTCAGCGACGCCGCAAGCGATCTTACCGGAAGAAATTATAACAGGAATTTTAACATCGTTGTCCGGAAAAAATGCCTGGTCTGTAATAAAAGCGGGCTGGTGCTATCAACGGATGGTTTTGAAATAAATGAAGTGCACCGGTTTGAAACCAAAACGGACCCGGGGAACGAAATGTTCGTATTTGCCTTTTCCAATAAATACTTATCGGCAAAAGGCGTCCTGGTAAATGCGTACGGAATCTATACCGACCTCCAGACTTCTCTTATTGTGCAACAGTTAAACAAACATTTATAAAAACGCAACCTTTCTTAACAATAATATGAAAAAGATATTTTTAACAGCTACCATCCTAACAGCTTCCCGGCTGGTGATGGCCTGCCCGCTTTGCGAAAAACAGCAGCCGGCATTGTTACGCGGCATTACACATGGCACAGGTCCCGGCAGCAGATGGGATTACCTTATTGTGTATACGGCCGTAGCAGTGGTGTTGTTTACACTGTATTTTTCGGTAAAATGGTTGTTGCACCCCGGCGAAAAAGAGGCAAACCATATCAAACGGCTTATTTTAAACAACGAATAACATGACGGATAAAAGCACAATACTCATTTTTATGGACGATGAAAAAGTTCCCATTGCGGAACTGGTATCTCCGGTAAGGATTGAGCTGGATACCCGCAAGCTGGTAGATGGCAAACACACCCTTAAAATTGTTAGTCGTGACCCTACCGGCAAAGAAGGCATCCGCCTGATCCCCTTCGTGGTGCGCAACGGCCCGGCCATTTCCATTGAGGGCATAACGGAAAATGCGGTGGTAGACGGGGTGCTGCCGTTAATGATCAATGCATATGGCAAGGGCAACCAGATATCATTTTTGATAGAAGGCAGCGAAACGCCACAAAGCATTCCCGCCTGGGTCTGGATACTGATCATCAGTTTTACGGGATGGGCGTTATATTACCTGTTAAGTTATATTTCTATCTAATGAAAAATGTTATGGAAGAACTAAAGGATATTACCACGCTGGACGATATAAAATTACTGGTGAATGGTTTTTACGGCTCCGCGCGTGAAAATTATTTGCTGGGCCCTGTTTTCAACGAAGTGATCGGCGATCGCTGGCCCGAACACCTGGAAAAAATGTACCGTTTCTGGCAAACTGTATTATTGGGCGATCACACTTATTTCGGAAGCCCTTTTCCGCCACATGTTAAATTGCCTTTGACACAAATACATTTTGAAACCTGGCTTAGTTTATGGCACCAGGCTACCGACGAACATTTTTCCGGTCAGAAAGCGGATGAAGCAAAATGGCGCGCAAATAAAATGGCCACCATGTTTATGTCAAAAATCAATTATTATAGAAATAATGCACCCGCAAATCCTTATCATGATATTAAAAGCTGAAGATTTTTTTCGCCGGATAAAGTTGAGCCGCCTGAAGAAAGGGCGACCCATCATTTGCATACAAGCTTCTCTTGCTAGTCGGTAATGCATTATTTATTCACCGATCCCTTATTCCGTACACGGATTGCTTCATTCATTCGCAATGACGAGTCACGCTGAGTAGTCAGCACTTCATTATTTTGATCTATTCCCAATTTATTTGTAACGACGACGAACGGGTGGGTTGCCCTTTCTTCGGGCAGCTCACCCTTTTCTGCAATGACGAGTCTGCAGTATTGTGTAATACTTCATTATTTTGACTGGCTTCCATTTTTCGTTCGAATTGTCTTCCTGGCCGCAGGTATTAACAGCATTTAAACAATTCCGGGCCTGATATACCATTTATATAATTTATATTTGAGCCATGACAGGATCAACAAACAATATTATTGTTTTACAGGGCGAATACCTGCCGATTGACGGCCGGGACGCCTATACCTGTTCCTTCCAGGAATTCCTTCCTTTTTGCGTTAAGCTTTATTATTTTTCAAATTTCAAGGACTTTAAAACGAATGGCCGGGCCTGAATTTTCCAGTACCGGTATATCCCATTGATCCGGCAGTTTTATGTGCGGTCATCGTTAACATCGGTGTTTCCTTGCGGTTATACAAATCCGGGGAAAACGCGCATAAGTTTTTTATATTTAAACCAGGTGAAATGCAACCAACCCATACTAAGTATATGCAGATAAGTCAATTGGGCACCCGTTTTAACTTGTCCTTTTCGGGCTATGAAAAAATCGGTAATAAAATAATGGCTTTTGACGGTGTCCGGAGAAAATTATTGATTATAGATGCGGCAGATTCTTCAGAAAAATACGATATCATTGAATTAAATGAGATATCCAAAATATCGATAAAAAAAATATTCAATAGCATTGAGGCGGGTGAATTAAAAAAACGGAGTCTTGAGCAATTCATCAAAAACATTTGCCTGCAATTTAATTTCAGGAACAGGCTGCATTCAGTAGTCCTGTCGTTTTACGATCGTGAAAATGATTCCATTACCGAGGCGCTGCCTCTGGAGAAAAAAGCCCGTAACTGGCAAATCCTGCTGTCAAAAATAATAGGTGGTGGAAAACATGCTTCGCCAGCTCCCGTTGCGACAATGCCCAGGGTAGAAAAAAAGGAACCAGTGGGCTAAACATCTTGCTATCACTTATGCTTACCCTGATACAATGCTGCGCGTGGCTGGCCGCCCGGATTATAGCAGCCAGGGCTTTGCAGCCGGCCGTCCCGTTCATAATTAGCTCCGGGGCGGCCGATAAGCGCGGTTAAAAACCTTATCTTTATTCTTTATGGAGCGCAAAGTACCAAAACCCCACTATGATGTTGTGATTATCGGCGCCGGCATTGGAGGCCTTACGGCGGGCGCCTTGCTCAGCAAGGCTGGTTTAACGGTTTGCATATTGGAAAAAGAGCCCCATCCCGGCGGTTACCTGGCGGGGTTTCGCAGAAAAGATTTCCGCTTTGATACTGCAGTACACTGGCTGAACCAGTATTCGGAAGAAGGTATGGTAAGCCGGCTTTTTTATGCGCTGGGCAACGACTATCCCAGGGCGCTCACCCAGGAACGCATACGGCTCTATAAGGGCGATAATTATGAATACCTGCTTACCAACCATCCGGACGATCTTAAAGAGCAATGGAAAAAAGAATTCCCCGAAGATGCTGCTGGCATCGAAAAGTTTTTTAAGGCCGCTAAAAAGGTGGGCCGGGCATTTAAAAATTTTGGCTATGTTTTTAGGACCGAAGAAACCATGGGTTTCATTGAAAAGATGCGCAAAAAAAGAAATATGATCTTTTTTGCCCTCCATTTTATACCACATTTGCGTTATTCCGGCGAAAAGGGCATACGGAAAGGCTTGGCAAAATATTTCACTAACAAAAAATTACTGGAAGTCTTTAGCGCAGACATGGAAATACTTTCCTGTATTGTTCCAATTGGATGGGCCTACCACAACGATTTTCAAAGTCCACCGAAGGGCGGCGGACAGGTGATCGCAGAATGGCTGGAACATGTAATTCAATATTTCTCCCAGGAAATCCATTATCGCTGTGAAGTAAAACAAATCCTCACCGAAGGAAAAACGGCGCGTGGCGTGTTATTTAGTCGCGCAGGTAAAGAACAGCGGATAGAAAGCCGGTATGTAATAGCGGCTTCCGATACGCCAACCCTGTACAGCCGTTTGTTGCCGTCGGAACTAGTGCCGGCCAAATTAAGAAAGAACCTTGAAAAGGCGGAAATGTACAGCTCCTCTGTTACTGTCAGCATTGCGCTGGACTGCCCTGTTGAGGAGCTGGGGTTTAATGAAGAACTGGTTCATATTTCCACAGCAACTGTGCCTCGCAGTGAGCAGGCTGGTGGTGATCCGTTGCGGACTGAAATATGTATACTGGCGCCCAGTTTCCGCGATGACTCCCTGGCTCCGGAAGGACAGGGCACCCTCCTGCTGTTTATGCCGGCGGATATGAAATTTGAGGAACAATGGCGCACGGAAAAAGATGCGCAGGGTAATTTTATACGCGGCAAAGCCTATAAAGAACTAAAAGATTCCATTGCACAAAAATTGATAGAGAGAGTGGAAGAAAAATGCGCTCCGGGGCTGCGTAAACACATTCTCTTTTATGAAGTCGCAACACCTATCACGCATTGGCGTTATACAGGCAATACCGGCGGTTCCATGATGGGCACCAAGCCAAACCGTCCAAATATGATGAATAAAGTAGCCACCTATCATACTCCGGTAAAAAACCTGTTGGTAGGCGGTCATTGGGCCGAACTGGGCGGAGGTGTACCCATTGCCGTAAAGGCTGGCTCCAATGCGGCTTTGCTGATTCTGCAAAAGGAAAACATCCCGGCCTATAAAGCACTGGCCGCGTATTTGGATGGTCAGACTACCCTGGAAGTCTTGCAGCAATCCGCAGGATTTAAACCCTATGCCAATAACTGGACGCAGAAACAAACACCGGCGCAAAAGAAAAAACGCCGCATGGCTGCCAACCCCGCTGAAGTCGAAGAGGAAGACGAAGACCATAACGACGCTGAATAAAAGAGATCGCAACTGCACCCGCATACTTACCGTCAACCGGGAGTAGAAAGCAGCTCCGGGTAATTCATACATACAGCAATGGAAAACCTCGCCTATATAATCCAACATCAATACCAGGTTACAACTGTTTCTTTTTGCATTGGTGGGCCAGGGGATGGTATACGATTCTGTTAATCCTGCCAGTTTCCAGGGGCTAGCCCCAGTAGCTAGCCCGGCAGCCGGTGGAAATTAGCTTTTTTGAATCCCGGCAATCTGCTTTGTCCGGGTTCACTAGGTTGCGGAAAGCGGCTACCAGTATCCCGCTAGCAGTTTGTTATTTTACTGCGCTGACTGTCTCCCACTACCAGTCGCGGGCTGTTTGGGCAGGGTGCCTGCAAACTGGTAAACCTCTTTTGCTGCATGGTCTCAACCAGGTACTGCCTGGTCTCCAGGTTTTACTACTAACGGTTGCCATATGCAATAGCAGGTCTGTGTGCAGGCGAAAAGGCGCGGGTACCTACTGGCGTTTTGCCGGCACGCAGCCATCAGTAAACTTAGTAACAGGTACAGTTTTTCATACCCGAAAATAAGAAGTTGATATTGTTCTTATGACCGTGCAAGAGTATAAACCTCGATATCGATCCGCCATTTGTAAACCGGGACAACTGAATTACCAGGGCGAGAAAAAAAGGTCAGCAAGCTTGCGCCTACTGACCTACACCAAAACTGCGAAAGATCATTGTTGGGTGTTTCGCCAGCATCGTTTATTTCAGTTCCCTGATCTTAATATTCTTGTAGTAAACATTATCGCCATGTTCCTGCAACAGGATTGGACCTTTTTCCCCGAGGCTGAACCCTTTTATTTTTGCAAATTTGCTGTGTGCTACCAATACCTTGTAGATATTGCTTCCACGTTCATATTCTATCACTTTAAAACCGTTCAGCCAGTGTTGTACCAGGTTATTGGGGTATACAATGATGCGGCCCTGGTTCCACTCACCTATTTTTTTCTGGAAACGAATTTCTACTTTCACAGACGGTATCAGGTCATATAAACTGCCCAGGGTTCTGTTGCCTTCGGTTCCCAGTTTTGCATCGGGATGCCGTTCATCGTCCAGAACCTGGAACTCCAGGCCAACACCGGCTCTGGTAGCGTTCGGGCCTTCTGTTACAAAATATTTCACGCCTGAATTGGCGCCCGGGGTCAGCTTGAAATCAAAACTCAGTTCAAATGCCCGGTATTGATTTACCGATACCAGGTCGCCGCTTCTGCCGGAGCTGGTGCTATCCGATACATGCAAGACACCATCTTCCACCGACCAGCCTTCTTCGGGCAGGGTTTGTTTGCCTACTGCGCGCCATCCGTTAAGATCTTTTCCATCAAACAACAAATTAAATCCCTGTGCTTTTTCCTGCGGCGAAAGTTTATTAAGCGTGAAGTTGACAACCGGGGATGAAATATCCAGCGGCCGCGGTTTCATGGCAGCGCCCGTCTGTATCCTGATATTCTTCCATTGAATCTGTGCACCTCCGACCTTTTGCTGCACGGAATGCACCTGCAATGCAATAAAACCTTTGGTTGTCATATCATCTACCAGGTAGGCAACAGGGATATTATTAACCCAGGTCCTGATCACCGGGCCAATAGCCTCTACCCGGTATTTATTCCAGCCGGCTTTGTTAAATGCTTTTTTGGCTGCGGGATTAATTTCGGTTTGATACATCCAGCCCTTGCGCGCTTCGTCGTAAATACCGCCAGACCATGCCCGGTCTGAAGGATCTATTTCTACCTGGTAACCATGTACCCGGCCATTGTTGTATTCGGGACGTGATTCGCTCCTGATCTGGATGCCCGAATTCATATCGCCTACTTTTAATTCCAATTCCAAAATAAAATCCCCATAATTTTCATTGGTAGCCAGAAAAGAATTGGGTTCGCCGGTTACAGTGGTACCTGTAATGGTTCCATTGGCCACGGTATATTTTGCCTTGCCGTTTAACTGGTGCCATCCTTTTAGTGTTTTTCCATCGAATAGGCTTTTCTAGCCTGTTGACTGAGCAAAGGCGCCCGCACTAACCAATAAAAACAAAATCACCAGGTTGTTTTTTCTCGTTGTATTTTCTTTTTATTAAAGCAGTTTCTTTTTATCCGTGATAAATATGCCTGTAATTTTTGCCGGAACAAGGAGAGTCGCCGGCACAGGTTTAAAATTAAGGCAAGCAAATCGTTCTACTAGGTATTATTAACGGTTCGGTTAAATTTTTTACGAAATCGGTTTAGCCAGCTTTCCCAGGTCAGTGTTCAGGCTCCTGCATGGCGGCAGCCGCTTCTTCCATCACCTGCTTTTGCAAAATAGGAACCACATGTTCCGTATAGTATCACAGGTCTGCAACTTTTTTGTTGCAAAAGAACTGGCAACGGCAATCATAAAAAATCAAATAACAGGAACAGGCCGCATATATTAATTTACTGTTGTTTTGTAGAGGCCGTATTACCAGCCTATTTTTTTAGTTTGACGACCTCGGAACCTTATTGATATATTTGCATCCAGCCTCGTTATCGGGCGATGATCTTATATTCAATCTGTATGTATGACATATGTGGCGTGGGCCATATCACTTTAGATAAAGTAGTAACACCCAATTCGGTAAAATATATGCCCGGTGGCACTTCTTACTACTTTTCAAATGCTATCCGTAATATGCAATTGCACTATTTACTGGTTACCTCCCTGGGTGCCGGTGAAATGCAAACCGTGACCAGCCTGCGTTCACTGGGCATTGAGATCAATGCATACGAAAGCCTTTATTCTGTTTATTTTGAAAATATTTATGCCGATAACATGGATCATCGCGTGCAGCGGGTGCTGCGCAAGGCAGATCCTTTTTCTGCAGAACAATTAAAAGATATACAGGCGCATATTTTTCATTTGGGGCCCCTGCTGGCAGATGATATGTCGGTAGACTTTATAAAAGCGCTTTCTGCAAGAGGAAGGGTGTCGCTGGATGTGCAGGGATTTCTGCGTACGGTGGACAATAAAAATGTTGTGCTGGCAGACTGGCCGGAAAAAATAGAGACCCTGAAATTTATTGATATCCTGAAGGCCGATGACCAGGAAATGGAAGTGGTAACGGGCATAAAAGACGTTCGGGGAGGTGCTCTTCGGTTGGCCGAATGGGGAGTAAAAGAAGTGGTCATCACCCTGGGCAGCCGGGGTTCGGTGATCTATACCGGTGGAAAATTTTATGATATTCCCGCATATGTTCCGCACCATGTACTGGATGCCACCGGCTGCGGCGATACCTATATGGCTGGCTATCTCTCACAACGAATCCTGGGAAAAGGGCCGCAGCAGGCGGGTGAATTTGCATCAGCCATGGCGGCGCTCAAGATAGCATCACAGGGACCTTTTACCCGCACTCCCGAAGACGTATTTGATTTTATGCGGGGTCAATCGCAGCAGCAGAC
>JBDTVE010000142.1:0-14362 GCA_040007355.1 Bacteroidota bacterium
GAAGACGGAGAGCGGGATTTTGTTTTCAACCGGGGTGCCGATGGCCAGTTGGGCAGACACGAGGTAGAAGCCATTGACCTGGATGAGGTCTCTATCATTCATTTTGGCTCCGCCACAGGTTTTCTGCCGGGACCTTTACAGGCTGCTTACCAGGCCCTCCTGCAAAAGGCGCTACAGCGTAATATTTTTATCAGTTTTGATCCCAATTACCGGCATTTGTTGTTTGGACATGATAAGAAAACATTTATTGACCAGTCCTGGAAGTTTCTTGACTGTTGTCATTTTTTTAAACTAAGCGATGAAGAGGCCATGCTGATAACAGGGGCGCAGAACCTGAAGGATGCCACAACTATTTTACTGGAAAGAACAAAGTCCATATTCACCATCACATTGGGTAAGGAAGGCACTTTGCTGGGTTTCCAAGGTCATAGGTATGTGGTGCCCAGCATACAGGTACAGGCGGTAGACACCACGGGTGCAGGCGATGCGTTTGTAGGCGCGGTATTGTACCAGCTAAGCCACAAAAGCCTGGATGCCATTGCCAGGTTATCACTACAGCAATGGGAACAGGTTGTTGCAAATGCAAACAAAGCAGGCGCCAGAACTTGTGAGTACATGGGCGCCATGGAAGCTTTCCGGCATTTGAACAACCAGATTTTCGACTGACCCTCCGGTGGAGAATGGGTTAAATTCACTTGATACGAAAGCCTCCAAGCAGGCCCGGCTTCGTGAACTTATTGAGTCTGTGTTTTCCACTGAGGAGTTAATGAGTGGTAGTAAATTTTTCAGCCGTTTCTTTAATGAACACTAATGCAAAGTTCATGGAAAACCGGAGGTTTATCAACACTCGTAGTCTTCCAGGTAATCAATTAGTTTAGTTACGAAGGGCTGCTGTTACGAACGGATGCACGCTTCGCTGATATCTTTCACCCTTGCAGGACTACTCACCAGTTGCGCCAAGCCCAGATCGGCGATATATATCAGCATCGCGTATCGCCTCAGGTATAAAATTACCGATGGACAATTATCTAATGCATGAATATTGGAAAGCTTTAATTCAACGGCCGCCAAAAGCCGGTGGAGTGTTGCAGGTTGCCAAACAAATATTTTATTTTAACAGCGTGAATCATCGGAGATTGAAAATTTATTTATAACTATGCAGGCAAGGCATTTAAAGTAAGGTTTTTAATGATGGACAATGAAAGCATACAGGCTGGCGTGGAAGCGGGAAAGCATATCTACCCGGTACCCCAAAGCCTGGCACCATATATAAAGGAAAACTCTATTATTACCCGTTCCCCGGGAAGGATCAACCTTATTGGTGAGCACACGGACTATAACAATGGTTTTGTTTTGCCGGCTGCTATTGATAAGGCGGCTTACCTGGTTGTGACGCCCCGCAACGATGATACCATCCATTTGCACTCAGTTGATTTAAAGGAAGACTACAGCACAAAGACCAGTGAGCTAAGGAAATCAGCGGTTTCCTGGCCAAATTATATACTGGGGGTTATTGAGCAATTTGTGTTGTCAGGTATTGCGATAACCGGTTTTGAAGCGGTTCTTACCGGCGATATTCCCATTGGTGCAGGGCTTTCCTCCTCTGCGGCGGTGGAGTGCGCGGTGGCGCTGGCCCTGAACGAATTGTTTAGCGCAGGCTATGACAGGTTCACCCTAGTAAAACTTTCACAGAGAGCAGAGAACGAGTTTGTAGGGGTGCAATGCGGTATCATGGACCAGTTTGCCAGCATGTTTGGAAAACACAACCATGTAATACGGCTGGATTGCCGTTCGCTTGATTATGAGTATGTGCCATTCAATATGGATGGCATTAAAATATTATTGCTGGATACCAATGTAAAGCATTCGCTGGGTTCGTCTGAATACAATGTGCGCCGCAAACAGTGCGAGACCGGCGTAGCCTGGATACAACGCCATGTGCCGGAAGTAAAAAGCCTGCGGGATGCCAGCCTGGAGATGATTGAAAAATACATATTGCCGGAAGATGAACTGATTTACCGGCGTTGCAGGTATGTGGTGGAAGAAAACAATCGTTTGCTGGCCGCCTGTAAAAACTTGGAAGAGGGCAATATACCCGCTTTCGGAAAAAAAATGTATGAAACGCATGAGGGGTTAAGTCGCCTTTATGAAGTGAGTTGCCCTGAACTTGATTTCCTGGTAGCACATGTACGCAGCAACCCCGTGGTATGGGGGGCAAGAATGATGGGTGGGGGCTTTGGCGGTTGCACCATTAACCTGGTACAGGAAGAAGCCATCGAGGAGCTGGTTGCGGGCGCAACGCTTGCGTATAAAAAAGTCATGGGAAAAGAACTAATAGCGCATATTGCAAAAATTGAAGGCGGCGGCAATATATTGAAAACCGGCCGTAACGGTTGATTCATGGAGAATTGTATTATCTACTACAGCAGCACTCATATCGTTTACATAAACCGGCATTTAGCTGGCAGGTGCCTCATCAAAAAACTTCTTAAAGAATAACAGGTGGTAATCGATGCTGTTTCTCCAGTAAACGGCATTGTGTATGCCCGGTCTTTCGGCATAATCATGTTCAATACGGAGTTTGAGTAATTTCTGGTGCAGGTTCCTGTTGGGGATCACCAGGAAATCATACACGCCGCAATCAATGGTTAATTTCAGTTCCCTGTTTTTTAAATCGTCTACCAGGTTGATGACCGAGTTCTTCTGCAGGTTCAAAGCGGATACGGTGCTATCGCCAAAAATGGTTTTAAAATTCATGGCTTTCGGAAAAAAGCCCAGGTCTACCAACCCGCTGGTGGACCCGGCAGCGCCAAATAATGTTTTATGTCGGATGGCCAGATACAGGGCCCCGTGTCCGCCCATGCTCAGACCGGTAATGGCTCTGTGTGCGCGGTCGGCCAGGGTTGCATAGCTGCTGTCTATGTATTTTACCAGTTCAAAGGCGGTAAAAGTTTCATAACGGATAGCGGTATCCGCGGGGCTGTCTATATACCAGCTTCCATAGCCGCCATCGGGACATACCATAATTATTTGTAGTTCATCGGCCCGGTCTTTTAACTGGGGCGCCACCTTTAGCCACCTGGCATAATTACCTGCATAGCCATGTAACAAATACAAAACAGGGTAGCGCCGGCCTGTTTTTTTATAGTGTTGCGGGGTAATCACCACGCAGCTTACATATTTGCGCATGGCCTTGCTGAAAATTCGGATGGTGTCTGCATGGCCCGCTTTTGACGGAAGAAAGCAGGACATAAAAAAAACAAGGCAGAGCAGTTGTTTCATATGTATAAAAATACGGGTTGTAGAATAAAAAGGCCCGGCCCGGAAATATTTTGTTGTGTCGACTCGCTTTTGTAGTTTTGATATCAAATTAATATCATCTTAAATTTACCCCAAATGGAAAAAGAACTAAAAGCGATGTCGGGCTACCTGGCATTAATAATGGCTTTTGCAGGCCTTATCGGCGCTGTTACGTGTTTTATAACGGGCGGAGGAAAGGGCAGCGATGCCAATCCCGCCCTGCTTATACTGGCGGTATTGCTGTTATTTCTGTCGGTGTTTTTGTTTAAAGGCATTATGATTGTAAACCCCAATCATGCAAGGGTCTGTACTTTTTTTGGTAAGTATGTTGGCACCGTAAAAGACAACGGATTGCTTTGGGTAAATCCGTTTTATTCCAGTGCGCGGATTACCCTTCGTTCGCAAAACCTGAATGGGCAGCAGCTGAAGGTGAACGATAAGTTGGGCAACCCCATTGAAATTGCGGCTGTTATTGTCTGGCAGGTAAGCGATACTTACAAGGCTTCTTTTGAGGTGGCGGATTTTCAGCAATACGTGGGCATCCAGAGCGAAGCAGCCGTTCGGCACCTGGCTACCAGTTGCCCGTACGATCAGCTGGAAGATGAAAAAGCGGAAATAACCTTACGGGATGGGGGAGATAAAGTGAATGAGATGCTGGAAAAAGAATTAGCGGACCGGCTTGCGCCAGCGGGCATCCTGATCAAGGAGGCGCGGATCAGTCACCTGGCCTATGCACCGGAAATTGCTGGCGCCATGCTGCAAAGGCAACAGGCTACTGCCATTGTAGCGGCGCGTTTTAAAATTGTGGAAGGCGCCGTGGGTATGGTGGAACTGGCGCTTGAGATGTTATCGAAAAAACAGATTGTTCAGTTGGATGAAGAAAAAAAGGCTGCCATGGTAAGCAACCTGATGGTGGTATTGTGCGGCGAGAAAGCGGCCACGCCTGTACTGAACACCGGTACCCTGTATCAGTAAAGAATCCAATCAAATTTTAAAGCCGTTTGAATGGCAGATAAGAAAAGTTTTGTTTTACGGATAGATGAAAACGTATACAAGCTGCTGGAAAAATGGGCCTCCGATGATTTCAGGAGTGTCAATGGCCAGTTAGAATGGATCATTAACCAGCAACTGAAAGAAGCCGGTCGTTTGAAATCGGGTAAGGATATCAGTGTGGGTAAAACGAAAAAATGATGAGGAGTGAATGGCCGGGGAGGGCACCAATCATGGGAACTGGGTCGCCGGTATTTTTGACGACCCAGTTTTTTGCAACGGTCTGATACAATTTTCCGGCGGATGGCCGTTTCTAAGCCAGCCGCGGCCGTTGTTATTGAATTATTTCAGCTTTTTTTGCAGGTTCTGGTCAATGGCATCCAGGAATTCCTGGGTATAGAGAAAATGCTCCCCGTGTTTTACCTTGTTGCCATGCACGCACACGGCCAGGTCTTTGGTCATTTTACCTTCTTCAACCGTTTCAATACAAACAGCTTCCAGCGCATTGGCGAAATCAATCAGGGTTTGGTTGCCATCCAGCTTTCCGCGGAAAGCCAGTCCTCTTGTCCATGCGAATATCGAGGCTATGGGATTGGTAGAAGTAGGTTTGCCGGTCTGGTGGTCGCGGTAATGCCGGGTTACGGTACCATGGGCGGCTTCCGCTTCCATTGTTTTGCCATCGGGGGTAACCAGTACCGAGGTCATTAAACCCAGGCTGCCAAATCCCTGTGCAATGGTATCGCTTTGCACATCGCCATCATAATTCTTACAGGCCCACACAAAATTGCCATTCCATTTTAGGGCACTGGCCACCATGTCATCAATCAGGCGATGCTCGTACACAATGCCAGTTGCATCAAAATTTGTCTTAAATTCTTTTTCAAAAATCTCCTGGAAAATATCTTTAAAACGACCGTCGTATTTCTTGAGAATGGTATTTTTAGTAGATAGGTAGAGAGGCCATTTTTTGCTTAGCGCCATATTAAAACAGCTGCGTGCAAAGCCTTTAATGCTTTCATCCAGGTTGTACATACACATGGCCACCCCATCGCCTTTAAAATGATAAACTTCAAAGACCTGGGGCGCGCCGCCGCCGTCCGGTGTAAAGGTCATGGTCAGTTTTCCTTTTCCTTTAATAACGGTGTCGGTTGCCCGATACTGGTCGCCGAATGCATGCCTGCCCACGATGATGGGCGTCGTCCAGTTGGTTACCAGCCGGGGAATATTTTTAATAACAATCGGTTCGCGGAAAACGGTTCCGTCCAGGATATTGCGGATGGTACCATTGGGACTTTTCCACATTTGCTTAAGGTTGAATTCTTTAACTCTTGCTTCGTCGGGTGTGATGGTTGCGCATTTGATACCCACGCCATATTCTTTAATAGCATTGGCCGCATCAATGGTAACCTGGTCGTCTGTTGTATCGCGGTGTTCCATACCCAGGTCATAATACTTAATGTCTATATCCAGGTAGGGAAGTATTAATTTGTCTTTAATGAATTTCCAGATAATCCGTGTCATTTCGTCGCCATCCAGCTCTACCACCGGGTTGGCTACTTTGATCTTTTGCGCCATGGTTAAGTATTTGTTTTAAGTGAACGGCAAACCTACATAATTTGATGGATTTTTCAAGGAACCCCTGATTGAGGGGGTGATAGTCAGTTCCGGATCAGCCTATTACGGAAGGGTAATCAAAAACTAGTCGTCAAAAGTTCAACCGGCGGGTATTATACGCTTAAGCCGTTTGCCATTGGTACATCCCCCCTGGTGCTGCAGGCTTTAGTGGGTATTGCCATGCCAATCAACCTTTATTTTAACTGCATTCGCTTGTTGCACGGCTATTTCTTTTTAACTTTAGAAAGCTGAATAACACTATTTGCAGAAATGTACAACCATGCAAAGCCTCTATGAATATATTAACCGATACGCAAATGTTACAGCGCAGGAATTTGAACAGTTATCTGGTTTGCTGCAGACCATCCATTGCGACAAGAAACACATTCTTACCCACAAAGGACAAGTAGAACAGAACCTGTATATTATAAAAAAGGGCTTGGTGAGAAAGTTTTTTTATAAAAATAAGGAAGAGGTGATTACCCAAATCGCCAAAGAAAATGACCTGATATGTTCTTCCGTCTCGTTTCTTGCTCAAAAACCTTCAGCGTACAGGGTGGAAACGATTGAACCCTGCACCCTGTTTGCCCTGAGTTATGATAACCTGCAAAAAGTATATAGTATGGGTTATCATATGGAACGCCTGGGCCGGCTTATCATCCTGGACTGGCTGCTGCAAAAAGAAATTTGGGAACACGACAGGCTGCGGCAGGAACCACGTGAAAGATTTATCCGGTTCATGAAGGAAAACAAAGACCTGGTCCGGCGCGTACAACAAAAACACATGGCTTCTTACCTGAATATGAAACCGGAAACATTCAGCCGGTATAAACATTTGTTAAACGGCTGATCTTAAACAAGGATTGATTGGACCATGAATGAACAGCATTTATATAAACACTACCTGGATACATTGTTTGCATATTTCAGGAGTTTTGTGTCTCTGAGCCGCGAGGATTTTGATGCCATTGCGCCGTATTTTGAGGTCCGGAAATTTGACAAGAAAACAAAAATAGTGAAGATGGGCGAGGTGGATATGTACTTTAATATTATCATGAAAGGACTTGCCCGCAAATACCTGCTGGTAAAAAAGAAAGAAATTACTGTTCAGTTGTCAACAGAAGGACATATGATACACGCGGAGCTTTCCTTTAACCTGCAAAGACCCGCCCATTACATCATAGAAGCCATAGAGCCCGTTACGCTTCTTTCACTGGGTTATGCCAACCTTCAGTTGATTTACCAACAGTATCCCATTGTAGAAAGGCTGGGAAGGATGATTATCACCGAGATGTTTATAAAAAAGGATCAGCGCGATTTTAAACAATTGAATAATACCACCCGTGAACGATTCCTTGATTATGTGCAGAATCACCCCGACATGCTGCAACGGGTTCCCCAAAAATACCTGGCTTCTTACCTGAATATAAAACCCGAAACATTCAGCCGGCTAAAACATTTGCCTCGGCAGAAAAGTAGGGTATAGTATGCAGTATAGCGTATGAACAATAGAGACAAGCGTATAGGATTTATCAAGCGAATATGGTATGTCGTCTACATACTACATACTACTTATTTGTACAACAGTTCGTAATATTCGTTGGCCATGCGGTTGCTTTCAAACTGGAAGCGCACGTCGTGCATGCCGTTTTTTACAATCTGTCGCCAGGTCTCATGATTATCGTAATACAGGGGCAGTATCTCATTTTCCAGGATCTCGTAGAGTTTATTCAGATCGTATTCATCCTGTTCCTGTACGTGCATATTGGCGTAATCCGCTTTGGGTACCACGAAGCCGTTATGGCCATGGTTTACAAATTCGGGTATCCATCCATCATCGGTAGAAAAATTTACCGCGCCGTTCATGGCGGCCGTCATACCGCTGGTGCCGGAAGCCTCGCGGGGCACGCGGGGATTGTTTAGCCAGCAATCGGCGGCCTGTTTCATTCTTTTGGAAAGACCCAGTTCATAGCCAATCACCACGGCTACATTTTTATAACCTTTACTTAGATGCACCAGGTGATTGAAATCGTTGATGGCCGGGTAGTCCATGGGGTAGGGCTTTCCACCCCAGATGATCTGAACCGGGTAGCGTGTATTGCTGGTGAGCCGGTTAAAGCGTTCTATATCGCGGGTGATCAGTTCGGCGCGTTTATACCCTGCAAACCGACGGGCCCAAACCAGGGTAAAAATGCCGGGGTCAAAAAGTTTTCCCGTCTGGTCGGCCACTATTTCAAAAGCTCTTTTCTTAAGGTGTTTTTTGCGGTCATCAAACCAGAAATCATCTTTTTTTTCCATTTTATCGTACAACTGTTTATCGGCCCAGTACCGGTAATTCTGTGAGTTGGTGATGGAGATAATAGGGCAAATACCTTCGTAGCGGCTCCACATGGCTCTTGACACATGTCCGTGGAGGGCCGACACGCCATTGGCCAGTTTTGCAAAACGCAGGGCCACCAGTGAATGGTTGAATTGGTCGTCGTTGATGCCGGTCAGTTTCCTGGTTTCATCCAGGCTGAGCCCGCAGAAATAACTCATTTTATGACATAAAAATATATCGTGTTTTTCATTGCCAGCTTCTTCGGGTGTATGGGTGGTAAAAACCAGCCGTTTTCTTACTTCGCCGAGATTCTTATTGTATTTCTGGTACAAGTAAAAAGAAGCGCTGATGGCGTGTGCTTCGTTCAAATGATACAGGTCGGGGTTAAACCCAATCTCATCCATTAATTTGGCGCCGCCCACGCCCAGCAAAATAAACTGCGCTACTTTGGTGGCCACATTGGCATCATACAGGCGATGGGTGATGGTCTGGGATACATAGTCGTTTTCGGGCAGGTCTGTGCTCAGCAGGAACAGGGGAGCGCTTTTAAATGTTTCGGGGTTCAGGTAAAAGACCTTTACCCATACCGGGTGTTCATGTATATTAACCTGGAATTTAATGCCGGTGTCTTCCAGGAAGGAAGCGCTTTTTTCCATCCAGGTTACCTGCAGGGTTTGGTCCTGGTTGCGTGCCTGGTCGTAGTACCCGTATTTCCACAAAATGCCAATACCTACCAGGTTTTGTTTCAGCTCATAGGCACTGCGCATATGGCTGCCCGATAGAAAGCCAAGGCCACCGCTGTAAATTTTAAGCGGTTGGTGCACGGCAAATTCCATGGAGAAATAAGCAACTTTTTTGGAATAACGATGATCTGGCGGGTAGGGTACTCTAAATTTTTTAAAACTCATAATTGAATAATCTTTAAATCAGTTTGCGCACGCAAAATAACGGTAAAAAATTAAAACAAGTAAATTGGGCGCAACTGGTTCACTATCAGTAAAAAGAACACTGTCAACCGTTTCTGGGAAGCGGACAGGCGCTGGCCGGCCCGGGTTATTTTTTTTCGTTTAATGAAGCCGCCACCGGGCATGCCTACGTGCCGGCGGGTGCTGGTGGCAACAGGTTCTGTGAAGCCGTTCATTTCCGTTTAGCGGGTTTAGCGTTTTTGGCCGGAGGGGGTCTTTTGAAACTGCCTTCAAAAAAACATCGGATATCGCGATGAGACCCGCAGCCGTCTTCCCGAAGGCTTACGGTATTGCCGGAAAAAATGAGTTCCAGCACGCACTGGTCGCCGGCTTGCCGGTATACGGCCTTATTGGGCGATATTATTTTTGCCCGGCCTTTTAGTTCGCCGTTGCAGCCGCCGGGTTTTTCAAAATGCACAAAGAAATTGATTTCACCGATTTTTTTGCCATCGCGCACGGAAACAAGGTTTTGTTTGTTTTGACGGTAATCGCCCGCCAGCCGATTTTTCCGTGGCAGGGTATCAATGGGGTTAAAGAGATCGCCTTTTGTTTCGGTTTCATTTGATTCAACTAATATTAGCGTAAAGGCCGTAGTTCCGCTGATATACGCATAGGCTGCCTTTTTATAAAGAAGGCGGCCATCGGGTGCTTTGTGGCGGGTGCTGGTGGTAATGGAGAATTTGTTGTCCATCACCGCGCTTTGTTCCGTAGCGTTGTTTTTATCTTCTACCAGCAGGGGCATGCCGGTGACAAACTTTTTGTCTTTGTTAAAAACCATCACATAGGCGATTTTTTCCGTAGGGCTGATGGCTTTTAACAGCAGGTAACTGTCCTTGTCCGGCGTGGTGATCCTGGCCAGGGGGAACATGCGTGGCCGGCCATTTTTCCCGAACTGCCGGGCCAGCAAGGTATCGGGTACGATGCCGGTAAAAGTTTTATAGCTGATGGAAACAGAATCCCTTTTTTTCCTGTCAAATGAACTATCGACCACGGTATAAGGAGGCTTTACCTCATCAAAAAATTCAATAAAATCAGCCGTGGTGATCCCCTCGTCATCTGTGAGCTGTTTCTTTTTGCCTTTACAGGCTGCCATCAGCATGGGCAATAAGACGGCCATCCATATCCATTTTTTCATACAATAACCAGCTGGTAATGGGCTAAAGTAGGCAATTTCAGCGGGCCCGGCCCCGATTTTTATGGATAGCGGCATCTTTTAGTTTTTTTTATAGTCAGTGCATCGGTCCGATTATTTTTTGCAAGCTGGCCGGTAGCTTTTCGTTGCGTGTTTGCTGGCAACGGCTCCCGGTTAGGAGCACTGGAATAAAATTTTTATGGAATCAATTATTTTTTTAGATTTGTCTAAATATTAATTTAGCCTATATGAAATATTCCAGTAGTAAAGAGAATTATATCAAGGCCATTTTTCACCTGCAGCAGGAACAGGAAAACGTGACCACCAATGCCCTGGCAGAAGCCCTGCAGACCCGGCCCGCTTCGGTAACGGATATGCTAAAAAAATTAAAGACGCAAAAGTTGCTTCAATACGAGAAGTACCGGGGTGTAAAGCTTACCGCGGAGGGCAAGCGCGTGGCCATCCAGATTATCCGCAAACACCGCTTGTGGGAATATTTTCTGGTGGAGAAACTGCTGTTTGGCTGGGAGGAAGTGCATGATATTGCGGAGGAGCTGGAGCACATTAGCAGCAAAAAATTGATAGACCGACTGGATGCCTTCCTGGATTTCCCACAGCGTGACCCGCACGGAGACCCCATTCCGGACAGCAGTGGCCGGATACCCGCCCTGCAGCAGTCGGCCGTAAGCGATATGCCACTGAATAGCAGCGGAACGGTGAACGGCATCAGCGACCAGTCTGCAGAAATGCTGGAATTGCTGAAACATAAAAATATACAACTGGGTACCCGGCTCGAAGTAAAAAAGAAATTCAAGGCAGATGGTTCAGTGGAGATAAAGATGCGTAGCCAACAACCGGTTAACATCAGCGAACACGTAGCAAAAAATTTATTGGTATCCTATGACAACAAAAACAAATAAGGATATATCGCTGAGTGAAGTGCACGGGACCATCGATACTACCCGGAACATTACCCGCGGTAAACGGATACTGGCCTTTTTGGGCCCGGCTTACCTGGTGAGCGTGGGTTATATGGACCCCGGCAACTGGGCTACCGACCTGGCCGGGGGCAGCAAGTTTGGCTATTCGCTGATCTGGGTGTTGCTGATGAGCAACCTGATGGCGCTCTTGCTGCAAAATCTGTCCGCGCGGCTGGGAATCGTACGAGGGCGCGACCTGGCGCAGGTGAACCGCGAAGTTTACCCGCCCGCCGTAAACTTTATATTATATGTACTGGCCGAAATTGCCATTGCGGCCTGCGACCTGGCAGAGGTGGTGGGCATGGCCATCGGGATACACCTGCTCACCGGCATACCCATTCTCTGGGGGGTGCTTATAACGGTGCTGGACACCTTTCTTTTGTTTTACCTGCAAAAGCTGGGTATGCGTAAAATGGAGATTTTTATTATTGCCCTGGTGGTCATTATCGGCCTGGCTTTCCTGGTCGAGATGTTTTTTGCCAAACCCGTGCTCGGAGAAGTGGTAAAAGGTTTTATTCCCTCCATTCACGGCGAGGAGGCGTTGTATATAGCCATTGGTATCATTGGCGCCACCGTGATGCCGCATAATCTTTACCTACATTCTGCGCTGGTGCAGACCCGTAAGTTTGGCCGCGATGAAAAAAGTATCCGGCACGCGCTCAAATTAAATATGTTTGATACCACCCTGGCCCTGAACCTGGCGTTTTTTGTGAATGCTGCAATACTGATACTGGCGGCATCGGTTTTTTTCAAGATAGGTCGTACAGATGTGGTGGAAATAAAAGACGCGTATAAATTATTGCCTGGTTTCCTGGGCACCTCGGTGGCTTCGGTGCTCTTTGCCGTTGCCCTGATAGCCGCAGGACAAAGTTCCACCATTACGGGCACGCTGGCAGGTCAGATAGTAATGGAAGGTTATCTATTGTTGCGCATCAACCCTTTGTTACGGCGGTTGATAACCCGTTTGCTGGCCATTATACCCGCTGTGATTACTATACTTATTTATGGCGACAGTGAAATTGACGCCCTCCTGATATTCAGCCAGGTGATACTAAGCCTGCAGTTGGGATTTGCCATTATACCATTGATCCATTTTGTAAGCGAGAAAAAGATGATGGGTATATTTTCCATAAAACCATTTACACAGGTAATGTCCTGGCTGGTGGCCGCCATCCTGATATGCCTTAATTTGCGGATGGTGTTTGGTGAAGCGCAACCGTTTTTAAAAAATGACCATACGATGATTGCAAAAATACTGGTGGTAGCGGGACTGGCGGCGCTGGTGATCCTGTTGGCAACCGTGTTACTCTACCCGTTATTGAAACGCAGGCGGGATGTTAAACGGACCACTGTGCACCCGGAAGTAAAGACCCTGAGCGATCTTGCCATACCCGCTTTTAACCAGATTGCCGTGGCGCTTGATTTTAGCGGGAATGATGAAAAACTAGTGGCTTTTGCATTGGGGCAGGGTCGGGCAGAGAGCCGGTATATACTGCTGCACGTGGTAGAAAGCGCCAGTGCTAAATTGCTGGGCGATTCCAGTGCCGACCTGGAAAGCGAGAAAGACAGCGAGCAACTGGAAGCTTATGCGCAGCAATTGCAGGAGCGCGGTTATACGGTGGTGGCCCGACTGGGCTACCAGCGCCGGGTAGCCGAGATTGTGCGGCTGGTAAAGGAAGAGCAGGCTGACCTGCTGGTGATGGGTGCGCATGGGCATGCCGGTCTCAAGGATCTGGTATACGGCCAAACCATTAACCAGGTAAGGCATCAATTAAAGATACCCGTGCTGGTGGTGAACCTCCGATAAACGTTGGATAATAGCTATAAAAAAGACCCCGTTTCGCCGGGGGGGGGTCAGTTCTTTTAATTTATGTTGCACCAGTCACAACTCCGTTGCGAAATATCTGTGTTGGCGCGGACGGGGATGTTTTGAAACTATCTCCATTCATCTTAACACGACTGGCAGAAGACTAATGCTTGCCGTGTCCGCGGTTATTGTGGTCGTTGCGATGCGTTTTTTCCCATTGGTTGTGCATGGGATGTCCCCTGACCTGGTAATATTTTTCTTCGCGGCTGTCGCGGATGGGCATTTGTCTTTCGTGCCGCGGTTTGTTATTCCGGTATTTGGCACGATAGGCATCGGCATGAAGTGATTTGCTTTCAAATTATTAAGTAGCTTAGTTCTTTAACAACTTCATTTGCCCATCTACTAAAACACGCTTTATGATGAGGCTGGTTTGAGATTAGGACATAATAACTGACTCTACCGGAGGTTTATTTTGTTATTTCATTAAAGTTTCGACGTGCAGCAAAGAGCGGATGGTATTATTAGTCATCAAACATATCTTTTCCCTTTAGATAAACGGGTTGCTGATGAAATTGTATGAAGCCTTCTTTTCCACCAAACCAATTTAATACTTCATCGCGATTAATTTTGGTTGGATGATTTGATAAGAACGTATTATAAGAAGACCAATGCCAGTCGCAAATGGCTTTAACAAATCCATGATGAACTGGGTTTGCATGGATATAATGGATGATTTTAGAGAAATAGCTGTCTGTTGTTATGATCCGGCGACTAAAATTCTTTAGAAACAATGAGCCCATCCGCTTATATTTTTTATTATATGCCTGGGCATAGCTGCTAAACAGATTGGAGAATTGTCTACTAATGTCATTAGCCGCGACCAGCTTTTCCAAAGTTTTAAACTTTGGAAAAGCTGGGTTCAACAAGGTTGTTTCGTCTTTTATTTTTATTAGTAAGTGAAAATGATTCGGCATCAGGCACCAGGAAAATGTTTCTGCCACCGGTGAAATATACAAATCATACTTCTCTAAAAAGAAACGATAATTTTCTTCTTCGCGGAAAATATTTTCATTGCCGTTTCCATGATTATAAATATGATAGAAGGAGGATGGTTGCAGGCCGTCCATTGATGCAGAAATTATTTCATGAATAAGATTTTACAAACTTATCTTTTTTGAAGGTACGGAGCGAAGTTTTCTGGATCAACTTTTCCAAAGTTTAGAACTTTGGAAAAGTTTGGTTCAACAAGGTTGT
>JBDTVE010000143.1:0-11573 GCA_040007355.1 Bacteroidota bacterium
AACAATTCCTCAAAACCCGCACCTGGAAGTCCGGATACTTTGGCTATGCCAGTTGATACACTTGTTACCAAACCAACTTCGCGGGGCTTCATGGAAAAATGATAGTTTTCTATTCCTTTATCTAATTGGGCGAATGTGTTGTCAGTGATATTATTTAGATCAGTTGCTGGCATGTTATTTATTTTCGGGCTCGGGCTTTGCGTTTTCTTTCGTGGTTTCGGAAATATTTGTTTCCAATGTATTCAGATATTCCGAAAAACTCCACGCCAGTTTATATCCGTTGGTTGAGAGTTCGATACCGCTTATTATGTCGGGTGCTGTTTTAAATTGTAAGTGCGTATCTGCACTAAGGGTTACATTTACCGCGTCATGTATTTCGGCTTGTTGTTTTGCAGGAAGTTCAAATGCGCTTCTTACCAAAATTGCATTTGCATTGGATTTGAACGCATCAATAAATTGGTTCTTCGCATCGTCTTTTAATTCTTTCAAATGTTTGATGAATGTGTTGGCTGATTGCTCTTCTAAACTTATGGAAGCTATATCCGTAAGCGCTTTTCTTGTAATGGCAAAAACCTGTTTTTGTGTTTTTTGAGCAAACTCAACAGTATCATTCTTTAGTTTTTCTTTTGATGCTTTCTCCATATTGGTGCGTAAAGTGTTTGCATCAGCTTTTGCTCCATCCAATAATTTTTGCTTTTCAGTAGTTGCATCTGCAACAGCTTTATCCAGCAATCCTTTTTTCTGCTGGTCAAAATCTTCGTTCTTTTTTTTAAAATCATCCTGTTCTTTTTGAGCTGCAGTTTTTTTATTATCTGCATCCTTTAACTGGTCAGTGATTTTTTTCTCCCGTTCATTTACAGCATTGAGTATGGGCTTGTATAAAAATTTCTTTAGCAGCCACACCAAAATGAGAAAATTAATAATCTGTGCTATTACTGTGAACCAATCGATTTTCATTTCTTATTATTTTGCGATGACGTGGTTCCAAAAAGGATTGGCGAATATAAGAATCAGTGAAACCACGAGACAGTAAATCGCTATTGATTCAATCATAGCCAATCCTACAAATAATGTTCTAGTAATAGTTGGCGCAGCATCGGGTTGTTGCGCGATGGAACTTAATGCTGATGCTACCGCTTTTCCTTCACCCAACGCGGGCATCATGCAACCAATGCCGGTTGTAAGCCCTGCAATTACAATTGATGTTACTGCTATAGTAGTTGTACTGTCCATTTTAATATTTTATTTGGTTGTTAATGATTTTACTTTATCTGTTTTTGCATCATGCAAAGCCGCAGTTATATAGACTGTTGCGAGTATGCTGAAAATATAAGCTTGCACCATACCTGTAAGCAATCCAAGTGCATTCATGATTACGGGGAAAATAAATGGTGATATACTTAATAGAATTGCAACTATCATTCCGCCACTCATAATATTGCCAAATAGTCTGACGGCCAATGCGAGCGTACGGGAAACTTCACTGATGAGATTAAAAGGCAACATAATAAAGGTTGGCTTTAGATATGATTTCAGATAACCTCCTAAACCGCTTTTTTGAATACCAAAAAATGGTACTGCAATGAATACGCAAAGCGCCATGGCTGTTGTTGTAGAAAGTGAAGCCGTTGGCGGGGTGTACCATGGAAGAATAATACAGAGGTTAGCTGTACCGATAAATAAAAACAATGTGCCGATAAAGCCGATATATTGTTCAGGATTCTTTAAACCAACTGCTTTAATTTGATCGTCAATTCCTGTTACGATCATTTCGAGAACACATTGCCAACGGGAAATAGTAATATCTGTTTTTAGTTTTCGTGTAACCAACCACGCCGCAATTATCAATACCAGCATTAAACCCCATGTTGTAACAATGGTAAGATTGAGCGTAAAAAACCCATGTTGCCAGAAAATAGTTTGGTCGGGACTAAGCTTCACGATCAGCCTCCCTTTTTATTTGTAATTTATTTTCATCGATTGTTTTTGTATAATGTAAAACAACAAAGCGGGCTATTATAAATCCAAGCATACATGCAATCAACCTTTGCCAATTGCCTGAACCAATGAAATAGAATCCGATCAACACTATGCTTACCCGAAAAGTAAAACTGACAAAGATCCACAAGGCAGGTATTTTAGAAGCAACAATTTTATTTACGGTGAACCATAGGCCGCCGAAAAATATTATCCCCAGCAACATTCCACCTATAAACGATAATATCATATAAGGAATTTCATTCATCATCTTTGTCTTTGTTGTTATGCATTTCTTTATATTCTTTGTCTACCCAATACCAGGCAATGATACTTCCTGTAACGATGCCAACAATCAATATTGTTAATGTCCAGGAAAATGATTGCGGGTGCGTTTTATCCAGCCAGATACCTAATGCCGCTCCAAGCAATGAAGGTACTGTCACCGACCAGCCTACCATTCCCATCATTCCCAAGCCAAACCACACACCATTGTTTTCATGCAAGGCTTTTAGCTTTCGTTTTTCTTTTTTGGCGACCTCTTCGCTAAAAATATTTTCTTCTTTATCATTTGTAGCTGGTTCCATTGTTAATAGTTTCGAAGTTTATCGAAGCTGTAAATAAATCCTCTTTCCAATTTTGCAATAACAGTAATCGCCTGCTTTTGATTTTTGTCCTTTGTATCAAAATCTTTTTTCACCAGCTCACCAAGTTTGCCGAGGTCTGCACCACCAATAGCATTGCGAACTGAAACCAAAACCTGCAAACCGGCTTTTATCATCACGCCTTCGTCAACAGCTATATAATGTGCTGTTCCGTCTGTTTCATAAGTAAAAATTCCAGGTACCAACGCAGCAACGCAATCGAGCCTTTGCGGCAATAAACCATAAGCGCCTTCGCTTGTTTCCATCACAATACTGCTTACATTTTTTATATCGGCAAATATTTTGAATGGAAGAAGGATCTTTAATTCCATTGATGTTTTTTCCATGACATTATTTTTGCGTTACTGCTTTTTCTTTTTGTCCTTCTTTTGCCTTCGTTTCTCCAGTATCGTTTTTTTCGTTTTTTGAATCATCCTGTTCGTCTTTATTATTGTTTTTACTTTTATCATCTTTTTTATCCTTATCGGGCTGTTTATCCTTGCTGGCAGTATCGGCGTTCTTCTTCACTTCATCTATTGAGCCAATCATATAAAAAGCACTTTCTGGATAGTCTTTAAACTCATCTGAGAGAATACGCTCGCAACCGTCCAATGCATCTTTTAAACTAACCTGCTTTCCTTTTATTCCGCTGAATTGTTCGGTTGTAAAAAATGGTTGTGTAAGAAATCGTTCCAATTTCCTTGCACGATTCACCACATTACGATCTTGTACAGATAACTGCTCCATGCCAAGCATGGAAATGATATCTTTTAATTCTTCATATTGCGCAAGCGTTGCTCTTATCTTTTGTGCGAGATCATAATGATTTTGCCCGATGATTCCTGGTGTGGCCATTTTCGAATTGGACTGCAGCATGTCGATGGAAGGATATAAGCCTTCACTCGCTTTTTTTCTTGACAATGCGATCGATGCGGAAAGATGAGAAAAAGTATGAACAGCAGCAGGATCTGTTAGATCATCTGCGGGAACATAAACAGCTTGTATGGAAGTGATTGCTCCACTATCGGTATAGGCTATACGCTCTTCCAACTCCGATAATTCTGTTCCCATAGTTGGCTGATAACCCAAACGAGATGGCATTTGACCCATCAATCCGGAAACTTCCATGCCGGCCTGGATAAAACGGAAAATATTATCGATTAGCAACAATACATCACGATGCTCATCATCCCGAAAATATTCAGCCATCGTTAGCGCTGCATGGCCAATGCGAAAACGGGCGCCCGGCGGTTCATTCATTTGGCCAAACAACATAACCATGTCTTTAAGCAGTCCGGCGTCCTTCATGGCATTGTACAATTCATTTCCTTCGCGGCAACGTTCTCCAATTCCGCAAAACATGCTGACGCCCTTGTTATGGCCAACCATATTATGAATCATCTCAGTAAGCAAAACGGTTTTGCCTACACCGGCACCGCCAAATAATCCTGCTTTTCCACCACGTTCCAGCGGAATAAGTACATCAATGGCTTTAATGCCTGTTTCAAAGACTTCAGATTTAACGGCCCTTTTTAACAATGGTGGTGGTGACTGATGAATGTTACGGCGCTCAGGTTTTGGCAATGCATCAAGATGGTCAATCGTGTTTCCGAAAACATTAAACATTCGGCCCAATAAGTTTTTGCCAACAGGCACCGTTAATTCTTGTCCATCCGTTTCCACCACCGTTCCTCTGGCCAGCCCTTGTGTGGGACTCAATGCAATTCCACGCACGGTATGGTCATTCAATTGCGTCAGCACCTCAATTGAAATTGTATTGTCTTTTCCGGTTCGAAGCAGCGTATAAACCGGTGGCAGGTCCTTTTCAAAATTGACATCTACTACACTGCCTCTTACAGAAATAACTTTTCCATAGTTGATTTCTGTACTGATGTTGTTACTTGCATTCATTTTTTTGTTTAATTATTCACGGAGCTGCGTAGTGATTATGCAATATTCACAAGTTCATTTATCAAGTTCTTTTCTAAGCTGACGAAAGTCATTACAGGATGTGATAAGAGTCAGTTACCCGTGCATTTCTTTTTGCTTCATCAAAAAAGTTTGTTTTTTATTATTTCAGGGGTTGCCGGATCAACCAATCCATAGTTTATCGGAATTAATTTTTTGTTTTTATTATGGTAGTCCATCTTCTCCAGAAGATGTGTAATAAGAGCAATGTGTGTTTCTTTCTTATTGTCTGCATTCACAATAAACCAGGGTGCATGTTTGAAATTTGTTTTCAGTAACATTTCATCTCGTGCAGCTGAATAATTTTTCCAGTGTTTATGTGCAACTTCGTCAATTGGACTTATTTTCCATTGCTTCAGTAGATCTTTCCTGCGATCTTCCAATCTGTTTTCCTGTTCTTTTTTACTGATATCAAGGTAGTATTTGAAAATAATAAATCCGCCTTCAATCAGCCCATTTTCAAAGGAGTTTACCTCTGCAAAGAAGGATTTGTATTGCTTCTCTGTGCAGAAGCCCATTACTTTTTCAACGCCCAAACGGTTATACCAGCTACGGTTAAATAGAACAAATTCTCCTGAGGCGGGCAAATGAGAAACGTAACGTTGAAAGTACCACTCCCGTTCCTGGATGTCCGTAGGCTTACCCAATGCCACTACTTTTGTATCACGGGGGCTAAGATGTTTGATGATTCTTTTTATGGTTCCATCTTTACCGGCCGCGTCTCTGCCTTCCAGTATTACCAGCAGCTTTAAATCGGAAGCGATAATTTCCTTTTGTAATTTTACCAGCTCGATATACAATCCGTGGAGTATTTCTTTCTTCCTCTTTTTTTTCGAGTCAGCGCCTTTATTTGTTAAATCATGTTCCATTGCTGTTTAAAATATAAATTGTATGAGTTTAGTTTTACAAAATGCCTTCATCTACCCTTTGACGTGGCACAGATGCATTTGCAGGCAGATCATAGTTGGCATAAACAAATAGTTCGCCGGCTTTTACCGCGACTTTGGATAAATCAGTCATTACCTGCGATTTCTCCCAGCTTATTTCTTTTATATGTTGCACCGACAACATAACTTTTTTTCCTCCAATCCAGTTATTGGTATCAACAACGATAGAGATAACTTTCCAGGATTCGTCATCAATGATAAAATCATTTACATGACCTATCTCTCCGTCGCTTGCATGAATGTGATAGCCTGCAATGCGTTCGGTGCTGCGTAAATGCACACGATTGTTTTCTTTTTGAACTGGAGCATTTTCATTGTCTTTGGCTATCCGTTCATCAAAAAGCGGTGCTGCCGGCATAACGCTCCATTGGCCACCTGCATAAAATTCACTTGACCAGTAAGGTTGCCATGTATAGTGCTCATACAACGCAATCTCATGCTGGTGAGAAACAGGTTTGTGGAAATCCGTATCGGGGCTGTTGCTGATTTGATGTTTTGTAATATTCGCCAGAAAATCTTCTCTTCCCCAGTCAATAGATTGCAATGCTACCGGAGCAATGAGAACTGACCGTCCAAAAAGCCAGGTACCGGTTTTCACAATCAGGTAACGGATGTCCCACGTGTTATCGTCGAAATAAAATTCTTCAACTTCTCCTATTTCTCCGTCGGTCGCCCTGATGCTGTAACCAATCAAACTTTTAATATTTCGGTGCATAAAGCTATTTTATTTGTTTTATTATTTACATAAGAATAACAATACAATTGGCCTGGAATCTTTTCATGCGATATGCAATAGCAGGTCACGGAATAGCTGCACCGGTAGATGCGCAGCAATAAAGAGGAGTATAGCAAAGGTCGCCATACAACGATGCTGAATTGTTACACAATTGAAGGAAAATCTTACATAAATCACAGGTTATATGGCAATTTAGATTCTAGTGCCGATAATCAAAGACTGTTTCAGGTAAAACTTATATACGCGGATCTTGATGCCGTTACTGAGGAAGCGGAAATAAGCCTGGCTGGTTCTGGTAGGTTCAATTCAAACGCTCGTCTGTACCAAAAGCAAGTGCATAACAATACCGATATGAATCTGCCTGACGATCCTCATAATCCAATGACATGACACCTTGATATATTCATTCCTAACAAGGGTAAGTTGGTTCTGGAAGACATTGCCACTGCAAGTTACAATTTAGAAGTTCGTGTGCAGAAAGCAGATCAAGGAATTATTTTGAGTAATAACGCTTGTGATAGCACTGAGAAGACTATTTTAAGTACGCCTTTTCTCGTTGTTTTTTCCTTTCTTTTCAATTTGATAAAGACGTAAACATATTTTTGTAGCAAAATAGAGTACTTACATTTACTAATAACAAAGCGGGTACACAACAATTAATCCTGGTTTTCAGAAGTGTGGGAACAGCGGGAGGTCCGGTTAAGTCAATTATTTGGGGTCAGCAACAGCCGATTTTAAAACATGCCTGGATCATTCAGTCAGCCTCACTAGTTTCTATATCAACCAGCGAGGAAAAAAGACATACTCCTGCTAAAAGAAGATGCACACGAGAATGTAATGAGCCTAACTGGCTGGGGCTTTGCGAAGTGCTAAAAAGTAGCGGTGGAATTCGATTTATGAAATGGGTATGGCCCTAATTAAAATGATGGGTAGTCACCGGGAATAGAAACAATGAGCTGAACCTGGACCCAGTATGTTGAAAACGCTTGACTCATTTGCCGCAGGTTCTTTGATTACTTGCGGTGTGCTGGAGGAACTGTAAACAATTTTTTGGTAGTGTTTTGCTTCGTTTTGATTGTTGCAAAAACAACGATGCTAAAATTGGTACACAAAATGACAAACTGTTGGAATATAGCAACACGCTGGTAAATTATATTCGCTGGCTGATGCCTGTGGTAAAAATGCCGGCATCCATATTTTTTTACATTTGCCACCATACCAATAATCTAAATTATGTTTTCAATATTGGTTAAAGAAGAATTAGCTGCTTTTAATGTTTTTGGCGTTGATGCCAAACGATTGCTTACCGCCAATTTAATTAATGCCTTATCCTTTCTCTTCCTTATGATTTTTGATACTGCTTTTGTGAAAAGTATTACAGGCGGTAACAATAACTTATCTACCATTTACACTAGGAGCTTTTTTGCCGAATTAATTATCGTCTATTATCTAAATGGCGCCGCCATTTCATTTATCAGCATCATTACTAGCTACTTCTTACAAATGTATCAACGCAAAAGGTGGGACTCATGGAAGCCAAATATTGGCTGGAATGTAGCGGGCATATAATTTTGGAAATAACTGGTAAAAGATAAAAAAGCGGATGGTAAATTGTTTAGATCCATTAATAAAAATGTGCAATAAAAATGTATAAGAACATAAACAAAAAATGTAATCAAAACGCATCAGGCAGAAGAATAATCTTTGTTGCTGTATTTATTTTATATAGTTGCCTGCCATCGATTGCTCAGCAAAAAAGAATGCTGTTATGGTTTGACAAGCCTGCCTATCAGCCTTCAGAATTTACCTACAACCAAAAAGTATTTAAAACTAGTTATTATTTTGAAGATAGAGGATGGAATGAAGCATTACCTGTTGGTAATGGGCGCCTCGGCGGAATGGTGTTTGGCGGCGTATTGAAAGAGCGCATACAATTAAATGAAGAAAGCCTGTGGGACGGCTACCAGCGCGATGCAGTAAACCCCAAGGCAGGTAAGGCTTTGCCGGAGATACAACGGTTGCTATTTGCGGAACAAAATGATTCTGCCGAGGCATTGGCAGCTTCTTCTATGATTAGCATACCAAAAGGGATACGTCCATATCAATCGCTGGGTGATTTATTAATTGATTTTAAAAACACCAACAGCGATACGGTATACAGTAATTACAAACGCTGGCTAAGCCTTGATTCTGCTGTTGCCATCACTCAATTTACTTACCATGGAGTTCATTATCGAAGGGAGGTTTTTGCGTCTCACCCAGACCAGGTAATGATGGTAAAAATTACCTGCGATAAACCAGGCGCAATAAATTTACGAGTACGTTTATTGAGGGAGCAGGATGCGGCAACTACGAACTCGATCCTTGATGCCAAAAGGTTGATAATGACAGGACGTATTAATTGCTTAAATGATGAAACCAAACAGCCAGTGGGGATGAGTTTTGAAAGCCATGTAAAAGCAATAAATACCGGTGGAAAAGTTACGGTTTCAAACGATGGTGAAATGGAGGTAACAGGGGCTAATGAATTGATTCTAATGGTTGCCGCAGCTACAAGTTATGCAGGGAAAAATCCACAACAGCTTTGTGAAAAAAATATTTCTCGGGCGGTTAAGAAAACAAACACGCAGCTGTTTAAAGCCCATATTAAAGATTATCAATCACTTTACAACCGGGTGAAGATTAATTTAGACAGCAGCTCCAATCCCTTGGAACTGTCGCAGGATAAGCGTTTGGAAAGGGTGCAAAAAAATAATTATGAAGACCCATATCTTTCAGAATTACTTTTTCAATATGGACGGTATTTATTAATTGCTTCATCAAGAAAGGGTGATTTGCCTGCAAACTTACAAGGCCTTTGGAACCAGAAGATGAACCCTCCATGGAGTGCTGATTATCATATCAACATTAATCTGCAAATGAATTACATGGCTTCGGAAGTAGTAAACCTTGCAGAATGCCACCAACCTTTATTTGTACTGATGGATTCTTTAATGAAACACGGAATGCTAACTGCGAAGGAGATGTACCATGCAAGGGGTTGGGTGGTTCATCATCTTACCGATGTATTCTGGCGCACCGCACCTGCCGATGATGTGCCGGGATTGTGGCCCATGGGCCAGGGTTGGTTATGCCACCATGTGTACGACCATTATCTTTTTTCAAAAGATAAAACCTTTCTCCGGAACAAAGCTTTCCCTTTAATGAAAGGCGCTGCGGAATTTTATCTTGATTTTTTGAAACCGATTCCTGCTGGTTTACCTATGGCAGGCAAACTGGTTACCAACCCGTCTCACTCACCCGAAAATGCGTTTGAAAAACCTGACGGCAAGCAATCCCAGTTTACTTACGGGGCTACAATGGATTTAGAAATTTGCCATGAATTATTTAAAAATTGTTTAAAGGCGATTGACGATTTAAGCACACCACAAAAGCCTTTTGAGCCTTTGTTAAAAATACAATTGGAGCAGGCGTTAAATAACCTTGCTCCCATACAAATCAGTAAACGTACCGGTGGAATACAGGAATGGATTGAAGATTATAAAGAACCGGAAATTGGCCACCGGCATATTTCACATTTGTACGCATTGTTTCCTTCAAGTGAAATAAGTATTGAAACACCGGAACTGTATGCTGCAGCAAGAAAAACCCTGGAACGCAGGCTGGCTGGCAACTCCAATGCTGAAGTGGAAGAAGCCAAAAACAGGTATAAAAGTTATGGCAGCTACCTCGGTGGTAAAAGTTTCGGTGGCTGGTTAAGCAATTGGGTAAGTTTGATGTGGTTACGTTTAGGCGAAGCTGAGGAAGCCTACAAACATCACCAGTATCAATTAAAATACGGACTGAAGGCAAATTTTTTTGGCGAAGCATGCCAGTTGGATGCCACGTTTGGTTCCAGTGCAGTTATTGCAGAAATGCTCCTGCAAAGTCACACCAGTACTATTAATTTATTGCCAGCATTGCCAAATCGTTGGCATACCGGTAGTGTTACAGGATTGAAAGCAAGAGGTGATTTTGAAATCAATATGAAATGGAAAGGAAATAAATTAACTGCTGCAAAAATTATTTCCGGCAGTGGCACATTGTGTAGGCTAAAAATAAATGTACCGGTTAAAATCTTTCAAAATGGCGTAGAAATCAGATTGCTCAAAAACGCGGAAAACATTATAACATTTAATACGCAAAAAGGTGCTGCGTATGAGGTGCGAGTTTACTAATTATCACTAGCATTTTGATATTAGTCAGATATTTTTCAATTGGTATGAATTGGTTTTTTGAAATGAAGTTATTTGTAGGTAAACAAATGTCTATCCACTTTAAGCGTCATGAAATTTAATTCTCGGCATTTTCTCGGGATGGTAAGTCGGTGCATAATGATTGTTTAGCAAAAAGCATTGGTCGCAAAGCACTCCTTTGTTTTTGTCGGTTGAATAGGATTTAACACACCTACAATTCATATTCTTAGCTCTCGTAATAAAATGGCTTTGCAGCAGGAAGTCAGGAAAAACCACTAATAGTCCACGTATCCGTTGTCCATGATAAAAACTATTGGCTTCGAAAGAAGCAAAGGCTAATGCATTTACTTCATGACAAAATCATTAGAAAAATGGATGAATTCAGAGATATTATAGTTGTAGAGGTGGTGCAGCTATACATCGGTGATAACTAGGCCTCTGATCAAAGATCTATAAAAAGAATTAGCAGGCTTTAAAAAAGCTCCTCAATCCGGGGTAATCACAAGCGGATAGTTCGCCATCAATAGGGAATTATTATCATTTTATGATACCAATAAGGAATTTAGGGGAGTGTTATATTGTTACTGCCCGACGAGACAAACTGATTGGTATTTTATCTGAAGAAATCAAAAAGGCAGTTTGAGTTTTTTTTGTTTATGCAGCGAGACAAATTAAAAATATCAGTCCCTTGTACTGTGTAATAACTATGTTAAAATAGTACTAAAACTTGCCAAGAAAATGAAAAATGATTTTCAAAAGTAGACTTAGTTTTACAAAAGTTGCTTGGAAAAATTATGTTATGATTTATGAATCACTTTATCTCCTATTACAGATGTATTCAAAATGTTCTGGTATTAATTGATTGCTAAGTAATTACCCATTTAAAAAACAAATAAACCAAAGCTGTATGATTAAAATTGAAGTAAATTTTATCTGCTATATTCTTATGCTGCTTTTTTTTACTTTACAAACTTCTCAGTCAATGGCACAGGCATCTGGGATTGTTGTTGTTGGTAAAATTGTAGACGAACAGAATCATCCATTGTCTTTTGTTAGTGTTTCGGAG
>JBDTVE010000144.1:0-9437 GCA_040007355.1 Bacteroidota bacterium
CGGCCCAGGCACCTATTTCTCCTTCATTACCCAATGATAATATAGGATGGGAAACGGTAGAGTCGACTGATTTTGGTGTTGATGTATCATTATTCAACAACAAGGTGACTTTTTTAGCTACTTATTATAATAGAAAAACCAAAGACTTTTTATACGGCTTGCCTATTCCGTATACTAGCGGTTATGGCGGAACGGATGTAAATGTAGGGTCAGTTAAAAATTCTGGTTTTGAATTTGATTTATCTTACAATACCAAAATCGCAAATAAGATAAACCTGAATGTGTCTGGAAATTTAACTACCGTAAAAAACAGGTTGGTCGCACTTGCACCAGGTGTTGAAGAATACAGTAGCGGAGATTACAGAACAGCAATAGGGTTTCCCATTGGTTATTTTTATGGCTACAAAGCAACAGGTATTTATCAAAATGCTACGCAGGCAGGGGCTGCCTTGCCAGATGATGTAGCAGGAACATCCAATTTACCCAGACCGGGTGATGTTATTTTTCAAGACAATAATTCGCCACTTGCGGGAACTCCAAATGGTAAACAATTTACAGGAACGCCAGATGGCAGGATAACACCAGCCGACAGGACTTATCTTGGTAAAACTATCCCTGATTTCTTTTACGGATTAAATATTGATGCTGCTTATAAAGGATTTGACGTAGCTGTTTTATTTCAAGGGGTAAGTGGCATTCAGGTTTACAATAGTTTAAGACAGTCTATGGAAGGCCTGGGTGGTCCGGGCAGAAACGAATTAGCAAGTACCAAAAACCGTTGGACCGGCGAGGGTACAAGTAACTCAATGCCAAGGGCTATAGATGGCGACCCATATAATAACAATCGTTTTTCCAGCCGCTTTGTAGAAAATGCAGGTTTTTTCAGACTAAAGAATCTTCAAATTGGTTATTCACTGCCCCAGTCTTTACTTGAAAAAACCAAAGCTTTCCACAGTGCAAGAATTTATATTGGAGCTACCAATCTTTTTGTTATCACTAAATACACTGGTTTAGACCCTGAGGTTGTTACATTTGGAAATGTATCTTCACAAACAAATGCGGGTACAGATCAAGGCAGCACACCCCAGCCCCGTACTTACCAGGCTGGTATCCAGTTTAATTTTTAGTTAATAACTCACTCATCATTTTTAATAATTTCTTTATGAAAAAAATATTTTTAACTACAGCGTTCTTGCTTACGGTTGCTGTACTCTTTACAAAATGTAATAGACAGTTAGATTTGAAGCCACTTGGTGAACTAACTGAGCAAACCTTTTATCAGAATGAAGCTGATTTTGATGCAGCTTCTTTGTCACCTTACGCAACATTGCTTACATTTTATTATGAGCAAAGTGGCAGGGGTTGGTATAATGCCATATTATTTCCCGATGATGATGTAACCGTAGCTAGCAATCAAAGTAATAACATCGAAGATTTTAACTGGTTGCCAACCAATGGTGATTTTACGTCCATCTGGCAAATTTGTTACACGGGTATCCAACGTGCCAATTTAGTTTTAGAGCAATTACCCAAAGCAACAAAATTTGCTGACCCATCAAAAAAAGTAAGGTATGAAGCCGAAGCTAAATTCATGAGGGCGTATTTTAATTTCATACTTGCTGTTAATTGGGGAACGCCACCGATTGCAAAAAATATTGTTAAAAGTTTGGACGAAGCAAGGATGCCAAGCTCTAAGCCAGGAGAAATGTGGGATTTTATTGCAGAAGATTTTACTTTTGCTAAACAACATTTACCCGCTACATGGGATGCTGGAAATACAGGCAGGGCCACAAGCGGCGCTGCAAGCGGATTACTTGGAAAGATGTTGCTGTACAGAGCCCAATGGGAAAATAAACCGGCACTCTATGCCGCTGCAGATGCAGAATTTACCAGTCTAATTGCTTCACCTATTTATAGCCTTCGTACAAATTTTAGTGATAATTTTGCGTTGAATGCAGAAAATAATTCAGAATCATTATTTGAAGTTCAGTTTGCTTATGGAAGAGATAATAACTGGTTTCCCAATGACCAGGGTGGTGGTTCCGGTACAGGAAGATACATAATGTGGAGGGTAGGTTGCGAACAAGGTAATTGTGCTGACGGGGCCCATTCTGTAGGTTATGGATTCGTTCATGTGGTGAGCCCGTTGCAAAATGAATTTGAACCCAATGACCCACGCAGGGTACAAACTATTTTTAGAGATGGAGACCCGTTCCCATCAACAAAAACGCCAATTTTCAAAGCTGCTTGGTCCGTTACTGGCTCTACACCTTCAAAATATATTCTCGGGGATATATCGGGGTCGAAGCTTTACGGACAGCCTAATATGGGAACCGATAATGAACGCATTTTACGCCTTGCTGATGTTTATTTAATGTCAGCCGAGTGTAAGTTGCTAGGGGCTTCTGTAGATATTGCCGGAGCTGCTACATTGATTAATAAAGTTAGGGAGAGGGCAGACCCTACCAAGTTGATTTTATTGCCGCGGTCTGCTGCTTCAACAAAAGACCAGATGATTAAATTCTTAATGCATGAAAGAAGGGTAGAACTGGCATTCGAAAGCAATCGTTACAATGATTTGGTACGCTGGCACAAGGCAGGGTTAATTAATATAAAAACGGATATTGATTTTGGAAGAACACCAGCTAATACTAACTGGAGCGTAAAAAATCTTTTAAAGCCAGTTCCACAGCGTGAGTTGGATTTGAATAGCAACCTGGTTCAAAACCCTGGCTACTAACCCAATATCCCAGTACAAAAATTTTCAGACAAACAGTCGTTAATAGACAAAAAAAGGTTCTCATCTGCAGAGCCTTTTTTTGTTTTTAAGTTAATACCATATTCAGATTTTATTAATCATTGCGCCCCCTATTATTCATAATGGATTTAAAAATTATGCAAAAGGAAAATAGAAAAAAGGCTATTCCATTAGCAGTTTTTATGTTGTTGATTACAGCCAGCTTTTATTTATTGGTACTCATTAATTCCTGCAGCTATGGAAAAATGGAAAAGGACGAATCGGTGTCTTACTATGGGAAATTTAAATCCATTCCAGCCAATGCCATTACGCCCAAAGGTTGGCTGAAACAGTACCTGGTTAATCAACGAAACGGCTTAACAGGTCATTTGGAAAACGCAGGTTATCCTTTCAATACGGTAGGTTGGGCTGCGGATAGCATACCAGGAAACAAGAGTGTGGAAAAATGGTGGCCTTACGAACAGAACGCTTACTGGGTGGATGGTATGATGCGTTGCGGACTTTTATTAAACGATACTTTTTTATTGAATAAAGCCCGTAAAAGTATCAATTATGTATTGGGACATCCGGACAGCACAGGCTTTTTAGGTCCTAAATTTACCAAGGCTAATGTAGAAAGAGACAGATGGATACATGTTATATTCTTCCGGGCTATGATGGCAGAATATGAAGCTACAAAAAATCCGGCTATTTTAACAGCCATTAAAAAGCACTACCTCGGCGACAGGTTTCCACACACAGGCATCAGGGAATCTGTAAATGCAGAAGTTGTTTTGTGGGCTTACGCTCAATCAAAAGATACAGCCTTATTAAATTTTGCAAAAGATATCTATAATAATTCCAACAAATTAAACAGTGATGCTAAAGTATCCGATATTGGTTTTTTAAAAGATACAGTGGCCACTGGTGAGCATGGGGTTACTTATTTGGAGAAATCAAAACTGGGAGCAATTTTATTTTTATACACGGGAGACAGCACCTACTTACGGCCAAGTATAGCAGCTTTTAAAAAGCTAGATACATACCATACCTTGGTAAGTGGTGTAAACGTTTCATCAGAACATATTGAACCGGTAACTACACAGGAGTCTGGTGAAATTTGTGACATCAGTGATTATAGCTGGAACATTGCGTACCTGCTGAAAGCTACCGGTAACGCGGCCTATGCTGATAAAATAGAACGGGTTGCTTTTAACGCGGCACCAGGTTCGGTAACAAAAGATTTTAAGGCACTGCAATATTTTTCAGCACCCAACCAGGTGATTGCGGCAAGGGGAAGTTATATTAGAGGTGGCGGCGACCAGATGCGGTATGCACCCAACCCCGGCACGGAATGTTGCCCGGGCAATGTAAATAGGATGATGCCCAACTTTGCCATCAACTGTTGGATGACAGATGGTAAAGGAGGTATTGCAGCAACACTCTATGCACCATCATCTGTTACATATTCGGTAGGTGAAAATAATACCGAAGTAACCATTGATGAAGCAACCAATTATCCATTTACAGATAGCATTAACTTTCGTTTTCATCTAAAAGCAATAACAAGTTTCGATTTTTATATCCGCATACCGCATTGGTGCAACAATGCAAGCGTATTGCTGAATGGCGAACCGTTGAAAAAATCCTTTGTTGCAGGTACCTATATACCGTTAAGGCAGGCATATAAAGAAGGCGATAAAGTAACCGTTATTTTACCATCTCAATTTACGCTTACCGCGCAGGTAGAGAATGGTATTGCTGTAGAAAGAGGCCCGCTGTTGTATGCCCTTAAAATAGCAGAGGATTGGCAAGTAGATACGCTGGAAGATCGCTCTACGCCCGACTTTCCTGCGTACCAGCTCTTTGCAAAAAGCCCCTGGAACTATGCATTATGTGTAAACAATGAAAATGTGCAGCAAGCCATAAAAGTGGTAAATAAGGCATACACTGATAATCCATGGAGCATTGAAAGTGCACCAATAGAATTACAGGTGCCTGCAAGGTTGGTAAATGGCTGGACGATGCTGCACAAAACGGCAATGAAATTTGAACACTGGGATGTAGAAAGAGACGCCAATGGAAAAGTAAAACGGTGGTATATAAAAAATGTGGGTACCAGAAAAGGCAATTGGAATTTTTCGCCGTTGCTTCCAGATGCTGCAAAGGTAAAAAATAGTTTAAACAATAAAATAGATACCATTACTTTAGTTCCTTACGGTTGTAGCAAACTTAGGGTTACAGTTTTTCCTAAAGGGATTTGAGTAGGGGTTATTGCTATAATACAGTATGTCTTTTATTAAATAAAAATGGATAGAGGATGGTAAAATATACACTGCTACTTATTGTTAGCCTGTTCATCTTTGCGTTTGGGATGGCACAGTCAACTACCAAGCTATATCACCCCAAATATACAAGGCAATGGAAAGATGTTGTGGCACATATCAATCAAGACTGGATAAAGGAAAAAGCAAGATCAAAAGATTTACCCCATTCTTATATTACCGTGTGGCCCGGCTTGCCTTTTATGTTTTACTGGGATACTTATTTTATAAACAAAGGTCTCTACTTAAACCAATTGGATAGTATCGCAAAAAATAATTGCCTGAATCTTTTACATGCAGTGGACAGTTTTGGATTTGTTGGCAATGCAGTAATCACCCCATGGGGTATGAATCGCTCTCAGCCGCCGTATTTATCACCTATGGTAAGAGCGTTGTATGAAAACAGCATTGTAAAAGATACCGCGTTTTTGAGCCAGGCATATTTCACTTTGCGGAAAGAATATATATTTTGGACAGATACGTCAGCCACCGCATTGGAAAAACACAATACTTCCATCAAAGGACTGCAACGTTTTTATCATCATGCATCCACTAAAGAACTGGTAATATTGTATAGAGAACTTGCCAGTAGATTCCATTTAAAAATGGATATCGCAGATTCAGAAAAAATAAAAGTCGCCATACCATTTGCTGTAGAAGCGGAATCCGGCATGGACTTTACACCAAGGTTTGAACACCGTAGCCCCGATTTTGTTGCAGTAGAACTAAACTGTTTATTGTACCAGTACGAATTAAATTTTGCCTGGATGGTAAAAATGCTGGCACTAAAAAAGCAACCTGATTGGTTAAAAATGGCCAATCACCGCAAGGCATTAATTAATAAATATTGCTGGGATGAAACGCGTGGCTTGTACCTTGATTATGATTATGTAAACCATCGAAGAAGTAAAATTGCGGCTGCCACTTGTTTACAGCCATTATGGGCAGGCGTGGCTTCTGGGGAACAGGCAAGGCGGCTTGTAAAAAATTTGCCAATTTTAGAAGGCGAATGGGGCATTGCCAACACAGAAAAATGTGGGGAAATAAAAAATTATCAATGGGGCGAAAATTCAATCTGGTGCCCGATGCAGTTATTGGTGGCAGAAGGATTAGACAGATATGGGTATAAAAAAGACGCGGAGAGGATAGCCGCTAAGTTTTTAGATATAGTTACCAAAAATTTTATTGCTCCTGTACCAGCTTCATTTAATCAAGATGGTAAAACTGTTGCCAGAAAGCCTGGAAGAACTTATGAAAAATATAAAGTAGATGGTGCCTTAAATGATGATGAATATCCGGCCTCTGAAATGCTTGGTTGGACGGCAGGATGTTTTTTATGGTGCTATAAATATGTAGTAAAATAGCATTGTTCCGCACCTGTGGCTAATTTAATATTGTCTTTGTAAAAACCGTTAGTTAAAAATATTATGGCAAAAAATCGATAATTTTATTTTCTGGCTATCTGTAGCCATTGCCCAGCCTGTATAGTACCTTGCAATTGGAGGTGAGGCAAAAGGAGTAGCAATATTAAAAACGCAAAATGGTATCTGTAAAATTCCTGTAATGTTTTGATGAAATAAAAATCGAAAACAAATTTATACAAGATACTATTTTTAAAAATTTTATCAGCTGGTTTGTTTTACATCATAAGGTTTTCAGTGGAAAAAAAGCAACAAAAGTTGGCTTTTTAATCACTAATAGAACGAATGCAAGATAAATTTCTATTACGCAATAAATATATTTTTGTTCAATTTAAAGTAAAGAAAATGAAGCTTTTATTTTTCGGACTTGCAGTATTTTTTGGGCAATTTTTAACCGCACAAACAGCTGCCAAAAAGTTTATAAGTGCGGCGGATGCTAAATTTTCATACGTCGGGAGATTTGATTTTTCAAATGCTAAACAACCGGCTTTTATGTATTCCGGCAGTGCCATTAAAGCGGTATTCTCGGGTACATCGGTTGAAATGGAAATGAAAGACGATAACCTCCGAAATTATTTTACTATCATCATTGACGACAGTATTTTTAAATTAAAGACAGATAAGCCTGCCGGCATTTATATGTTGGCAAAAGACCTTCCCAATAAAAAGCATACGCTACAAATTATTCGCCGTACCGAATGGCATGGAGGCGATAGCCATTTTGTTGGATTGTATCTTGACGCAGCTAAGCGGTTATTTAAACCAACTATCAACAAGCGTTCCATTGAGTTTATTGGCGATTCTTATACCTGTGGCTATGGTAATGAAGGAGCCAGCAAAAATGAACACTTTTCCTACGAAACGGAAAACAGTTATTTAAGCTATGGAGCCATTACTGCAAGAGCTTTGCAGGCTGATTACATCGGTATTTGCCGCTCTGGTATAGGTATGTATCAAGGGTATGGTGGTCATCCTAAATTTGCCATGCCTGCTGTTTACGATGAAGTAATTAATTCAAATAAGCTGAGCTGGGATTTCGCTGCACATCAACCCTCCATGGTAGTAATTGATTTGGGCAGCAACGATTTTTCTGCAGTACTTGATTCAGTGAAATTCACTACTGCATATCTGGATTTTTTAAAAAGGATACGTAACAATTATCCTCAGTCAACTATTGTGTGTGCTGCGGGTCCATCGGGCGGGGGAGATTCATTCGATACCCAGCAAAGCTATATTAAAGCTGTTGTAGATGCTTTTGGAAAAGATGATAAAGCGGTACACTATTTTGTCTTCAGTGCTTTTCAAATGAATGGCAGTGATTGGCATCCCAATGTGGCTGAACATAAAAAGATGTCGGCGGAGTTAATTCCGTTTTTAAAATCATTACTGAAGTAGGTATCTTTATTTTGCATGAAAAGTGATCGTTGTTGGGTTAAACATTTTTCTGAAATGTAAGTGTTAGTTTAGGCAGTGTTAACAAAAATGGTTGACGATTTTGTTAATTATTGAATGAAGTGTGTGTGTGCTAGCTAACGCGGAAGCCAGCTACCACGGAAGCGGCTGCTAATACGGCTAATGCTAAATGATAAGGAGGAGCTGATTTATTCAGCTCAATTTGTTTTACGGGTAGTTCTAATAGCTAAAAAAATTAGCAAGGAGGACTGTTTTTTAAATGGAAGTCTCTAGCGTCTCGTTCTAAAAATAGATGGTTCTTTGAAATCCTTGGTAGGCTTGAGTTAACCTTCGGAGAAGGAAAATAGCAGTTGCTTCTTGCGAACCACTAAAGCTACAATAAAAATCTTGATTTAGCCATTCCCAGCTATCCACAGTACAGTTGCCAGCAAAAATCAGGTAAATTGTAATTAGCTTTGAATTAGAATACCGAGATCGCATAGGCCACATTACCCGGCAGAATAATTATCACAACTAATTAATTCTATTAATTTATGAAACTGATTGTCTTATTATCGCTTTGCTTCTTGTTGGTTCATTCTGATGCTAAAAGCCAGGCTCAAACAAATTTTGGTGCAGGCACCGGGGAGTACCAGGAATTGTTTAATGATGTGAAGGGTTTATTGCTCAAGTCAAAATCTCGACGAACTAGAATGTTAGGTGGTAAAGAGCGAACTGCTTTTGTATCATGGATCAGGGACCATGTGCATGTAATGAAGGCAATGAAATATTTTGTGCCAGACATTTCAAGTTTCTGGGAATATTTTATGCAAACCCAAACCCCCGAGGGGTTGTATTTTGATTATTACTATCCAATAGCTAATAAGCTTAATATTCGGATGAACGTGTTTGACAAACGCTATTGGCATATTTTTTCGCATGATTCCATTCAAATGCACCGGCTGCCTGTAGAGGCCGATCTTGAATACCTGCTAGTTGAAGGTGCCTACGATATATGGCAGTCGACTGGCGACAACAATTACATCAAAAGCTGGACTGATGCATTGGAGAAGGGCCTCCATTATTCTATGACGGACCCATTGAGATGGTCAAAGAAATACCAACTCGTAAAGCGCGGGTACACGCTTGATACATGGGACTTCATGCAGTTGCCGGACAGAAGAGATGAATATGTTCGCAAGGGCAACGATTTACAGGAAGGGATATTCGACATCCATGAAAATACACCCATGGGTATCATGCATGGCGACAACAGCGGGATGTATGCCGCCTGTAATCAGTTATCCCGAATATTTTTCTCTTTGGGAAATGAGGCTAAGTCCAAAGAATGGAAAGAGCAGGCGGAGCTTTTTAGAACAAGGACAAATGCGCTCTGCTGGAATGGCAGCTACTATGCGCATTTTGTTCCGGTTGATTCAATGCCTACCTATTTACATATAGATCAAAGGAACACCTTAAGCCTTTCAAATCCGTATGATATCAATCGGGGTTTACCCACACAGGAGATGGCCGCCTCGATCATAAATACTTATCGGAAATTAA
>JBDTVE010000145.1:0-4418 GCA_040007355.1 Bacteroidota bacterium
TCAATTTTTTCATCTTCAGCGCCAGCCAGTATTTTGTCTTTCATTCTTTTCAACGGGTTTTTGTGGTATTCCTCGTATTCCTGGCGTTGTTTTATAATATCAACGCAGGTAAAAACAGCTGCTGTAAAAGAAGTGGCATCGGCCTTATTTTTACCGGCAATATCAAAAGCGGTACCATGGTCGGGTGAGGTTCGAACACCAGTTAAGCCCGCGGTATAATTTATACCTTCACCGAGGGCAAGCGACTTGAAAGGGATCAGTCCCTGGTCGTGGTACATGGCCAGCACGGCATCAAATTTTTCATGTTGCCCGCGTGCAAAAAAGGCATCGGCGCTGTAGGGCCCAAATACTATTACATTGCTGTTGCTTTGTTTAAAAACTTTGATGGCTGGCCGGATAATATCTTCTTCTTCCCGGCCCACCAGGCCTTCATCACCGGCATGAGGGTTAAGACCCAGCACAGCTATCTTGGGTTTGTCGATGCCGAAGTCTTTTTGCAGGCTATCTTTTAATATCGAGAGCTTTGAAATAATGGTTTCCTTTGTTATATGCTTTGCTACTTCGCTTACTGGTATATGTTCCGTTACAAGGCCTACTTTCATATTGTCTGCTACCATGAGCATTAGCACGTCTTTGGCGTCGAATAAATTTTTTAGATAAGGGGTATGACCGGTATAGGCAAAATCAGCAGTCTGGGAATTCTTTTTATTGATAGGCGCCGTTACCAGGCCATCGATCTTTTTTTCTTTTAGTGCATTAGCCGCAGCAGTAAGCGATTTAATGGCATAGATACCGCCAAGTTCGTTCAGGGTACCGGGGTTTACGGCGATTTCTTCCTCCCAGCAATTGAAAACAGTTACCTGTTTGGGGGTGATGCGGGTTAGCTCTTTAGTATTCTGGTAGTTGAAATTGAATTCGGGAACTGATTTCCGGTAGAAATTGATTACTTTATTGGAGGCAAAAACAACGGGTGTACACATTTCCAGCACGCGGACGTCTGTCAGTGATTTTATGATCAATTCAATGCCAATCCCATTAATATCTCCGCAGGAAATGCCAATAACGGGTCTTGCTGGTGCGGGGCCTTGTTGCTGCATAGCTGTTTTTTTACAATGTAGGCAAAGTTACAATAAAAGCGCGTGGATCAATAAGACTAAAACGGTGGGGTACGCTCTTTTTGGCCGGTGCGGGGCGGGCTCCTGCTTTATAGAGCCTTGTTCTTAGCGTTCATGCGTACCGGTGGTATCGGTAAGGGTAAGCAGAAAAGCCTTGAGTTGTTTTTTCTCTTTACCGGTAAGTTGTAGGTTGTCTGCCGGAAGTGTTTGGTTGGGCACCTCCAGACCCAGGCCCTTGCCTCCTCCTTTATTATAAAAATCAATTACCTCTTCCAGGGTTTTGTAAACGCCGTTGTGCATATAAGGTGCCGTTAACGCAATATTTCGCAGGGTAGGGGTTTTAAATGCGTGGTTAAAAAAGCCGGCTTTTAAAAAGGCAATCCTTCCCGGGTCCTGGTCCAGCCGGGGATGCAGGGTATCTGTTGTTTCGGGCACGCCTAGTACTTCAGACTCCTGGTAATAATAAGTAGGGGGTTTGGAACCATTGAATAAGGGTGTATAATGGCAGGTTCCGCATTTGGCCTTGCCCATGAAAAGATTAAAGCCCCTGATTTCAGCGTGTGTCATTTTATCTTTTTCACCCCGCATGTATTTATCAAACCTTGAATTATAACTCACCAGGGTTCTGAGATACATGGCCAGGGCATTCACCATCTGCCTGCCAGCCATCACGGTATCCGCAAAGGGGTAGGCGGTTTTATATAAGTAAGCATAGTCCTGCTGTCTTAATATTTTTTTTACGGCTGTTTCGGCGCTGCTGTTCATTTCCTTTTCGTTGCTGAGTACCTCGGTGATCAGGTGATCCAGTGAATGTTGCCGGCTATCGTAAAACAGGTTTCGCTGCAGGGCTGCATTCCACATGGTGGGTGTATTGCGTGGCAATGCCGTATGTTCATCCAGTTGTACCGCCTTGGGTAATCCGTCTGTAAACGCTCTGCCAGGCTGGTGACAACCAGCGCAGGAACGTTTGCCATTTACGGATAACAGCGGCTCATAAAATAATTTTTTGCCCAGGGTTATTCTTGCATCGGTACTGGTATCATCGCCCAGGTATATACCCGGGCGCAGGCTGCAGTAGTCAAAAAGATTACCTGTTTTTTTTATCAGCGCATACCGGGCCCCGTTTTCGTGGTAACCCATTTGTTCTTTTGCAACACTCAGCCAGCTGCAGACGGGATTCATATAACGCGTTATGAATAGCATCCGGTCAAAATGATTGAAATCAGTATGCCGTTGGGTATATTGTATTGCCGCTTCCAGTAGTTTCATGGTGTTGTTGTAACCGTTTATATTCTTACTCACCATTTCCTGTTGATAAGCGCGGAGTACAAATTTTACGCCCGATAGTGCAGCGCCGGTCTCCGGCATTGAAATTTGCGCCAGGGGCGAATCAAACCCGCTAATGCCCAGTGAAATTACACGGTATAGTTCTTCGGTTGTAGCATCCAACACAAATTCATCGGGGTTAAACAGGTTTCGGTTCTTCCCGATGCCCTGCGTAATGGATGCAAGCCTTTCTGTATAAGCTAACAAAGCGGCTTTTTTACTGGTATCGTAATGCGGGTAGATAAATGATTCTATTACCTGGAAACCCTGTGGGTCCTGCAGTGCGTCGGGGTCTTCTTCTTCAATAAAATCGATGGCAAGCCCATTAAATTTTGGTGCATCCAGTTCCAGGTAGTATTCAATAAAAAGTTCAAGATGTTTATATACCAGCCTGGCCTGCAGGAATTGTTCCCGGATGGTTTTTTCGTCTTTACCTTGTTCTATGGCGTCTTTTAAAGCGGCTAATTTTTCAGAAAGGATTCCAAACTGGGCGTGATAGTATTCTTTTATCGTTTCTTTTGTTGAATCGGCCTGTGACCCCGGGAAAGAAGACAATGAGCAGGTAACTGCAATGATGGTTATTATAAGCAGCTTCTTTTTCATACGAGACCGCCTGGTTTTTAAAGCAAGTTCTTCTTAACCCACGGGTTGTTGGTGTTTAGGAAGAACAAAGCCACCTGTTTGAAACAGGGAGTGTTATTTTACGAGTATCTTTTCGTTTACTTTTACGCCATCCTGGGTATCGGCACTTACAATATAAGCCCCGCCTGCCAAATGGAAACGCAGGGTGGTTGCGCCCTGCTGCGCCTGAACCTGGTTGCTGTACACTTCCGCACCACCGGTGCTGTATACCTTTATTTTTACTGTTTGTTTTTTTCCGCTTTGAATGGCCATATTCACTTCATTGTTAATTGCGGGGTTGGGTTGTATGGTCATCCCCAGGGATTTGTATTCGCTATTGTTGATCGATTTGATACCAGCTATTTTTTTGTCGCCGTTTTTATCGGTTGCTATCAGCCTGTAATAACTGACCCCCGGAAGCGGGTTATTGTCGATAAACTCATAGTTGGTAGGCGTGCTGGAATTGCCTTTACCGTCCATGACCATTATTATTTCGTAGTCTCTTCCGTTTGCCGATCTTTCTATGGTGAAATAGTCGCTATTTATTTCCTGGGTGGTGGTCCATTGTACAAATGCCTTTTTGTTTTTCAGGAAGGCTTTGTAATTAATAACGGATACGGCCAGTGCAGAAGTAACTTGTAACAGGAAGGTATCTGCTATACAGGTTGTTTTTGGGGCAAGGCTGTCATTTACATAATAAGTGAAGTTGCCTGTCGCTGCTGGTGTGATGGCCAGCGTACGTCCCGTGCCCTGGCTGATGATGGGCGGCGCAGGTTCAGCGTACCAATTGTATCCTCCAATCCAGGAAGCGTTTAAGGTAGTGGCCGTATTGATAGTTGTAGCAACCACCGTTTTTTTGTTTACACCTTTCATGATCGTAAACTGGTCGTGGGTGCCATTGGCGCCCGACATTTTTGCATCCAGGCGGTTGTCCTGGATTTCCAGGTACATAGAACCCGACTCGCCGCCGGAACTGCCGCTATAGTTTTTATAATAGAATGCCGGGAATTTGCTGTTAGTGCCTCCGCCAATCTGCCCAGCGGAGCCTGCTACTACGTAGACCGTTCCGTGTTTATAAACGCTGTCGATGGTAAAATACGGGCAGGAACTGTTGGCCGCATTAAAATCACTAGATGCGATATTACCGGCAGTCCCATCGTATCGGCCACTGGAATTACTGGCCATATTGGCGGCAGTAAATGATGTTGCAAAGCTGGTATGGTCTTTTATAAGAAAACTTCTTTCATATACATGGCTATGCCCCGACAACACAACATCCACTCCATAACGTTCCAGTATAGGTGATATTTTTTTGCGCAGTGCAACCAGGTCCGATTCGCCGTCGGAAGAATAACC
>JBDTVE010000146.1:0-6327 GCA_040007355.1 Bacteroidota bacterium
ATTCTCCTAAATCACCTCTTAAATTATTCCCCAAACACCTACCTTTGCGCCCGATTATGAAGTACAATAACGAGATTAATAAGCGTAGAACCTTTGCCATTATCTCTCACCCGGATGCAGGTAAGACTACACTTACCGAAAAACTGCTCTTGTTTGGCGGCGCCATACAAACCGCCGGTGCCGTTAAAAGCAATAAGATCAAAAAGCACGCTACCAGCGATTTCATGGACATAGAACGGCAGCGCGGTATTTCCGTGGCCACCAGTGTAATGACCTTTGAATACAATGGCACCTTGATAAACCTGCTGGATACCCCCGGTCACAAAGACTTTGCAGAAGACACTTATCGCACACTTACGGCGGTAGACAGTGTCATCCTGGTAATTGACAGCGTAAATGGGGTAGAGGCTCAGACCCGCCGCCTGATGGAAGTATGCCGCATGCGCGCCACACCGGTTATTGTGTTTGTAAACAAGATGGACCGGGATGGTAAAAACCGGTTTGACCTGCTCGAGGAAATTGAAAAAGAACTGAACCTGCCCCTGCACCCTATGGCCTGGCCCATCAACAGTGGCAAGGATTTTAAAGGGGTCTATAACCTTGATAAAAAGAGCCTGGTACTTTTTGCCGCCAATACCAAGGGTAACGACGAAGATGTACTGGAGATCACGGACCTGCAATCGCCGGTGCTGGATCAGAAACTGGGCGATAAGGATGCCAGTTCCCTCCGCGAAGATGTGGAACTGGTAGACGGTGTAAACGGCCCGCTTAACACAACGGATTATCTTGCCGGAAAAGTAGCGCCGGTTTTTTTTGGCAGTGCTATCAACAATTTCGGTGTAAAAGAAATGCTGGACACCTTTATCCGGATTGCACCGGAGCCGCAATGCCGGCCTACTACCGTTCGCGAAGTTTGCCCGGGGGAAGACAAACTAAGCGGTTTTATTTTTAAGATACATGCCAACCTGGATCCCCGTCACCGCGACCGGATTGCTTTTATGCGTATTTGTGCCGGCAGGTTTGAAAGAAACAAGTATTATCATCATGTCAGGCTGGATCGCGATATCCGTTTCAGCAACCCTTATAGTTTTCTGGCCCGTAGCAAGGATGTTATAGAAGAAGCTTTTCCCGGCGACGTAGTAGGCCTGTTTGATACCGGCAATTTTAAGATCGGTGACACGCTCACAGAAGGGGATGATTTTTATTTTACCGGTATACCGTCTTTTTCGCCAGAAATTTTTAAGGAAGTGGTGAATAAGGATCCCATGAAAACAAAACAATTGGAGAAGGGTCTGTTACAACTAACCGATGAGGGCGTGGCACAGTTGTTTACCCAGTTCGGCGGCAATAAGAAAATCGTCGGCTGCGTGGGTGAACTACAGTTCGAGGTAATACAATACCGCCTGCTGCACGAGTATACGGCGTCGGTAGAATTCAGACCGCTGCCGTTTTACAAGGCCTGCTGGTTAACCAGCGAAGAACCCGGAAAACTGACTGATTTTGCGCGTTTCAAACAAGCCAATATCGCGGAAGATAAAGACGGCCATATGGTATACCTGGCACAAAGCGAATGGTTCCTGAACACCGAAAGAACCAATAACCCCGACATCACCTTTCATTTTACTTCTGAAATTCACAAAGAAATGGTGTGAGCAAAAAGTGCAGGGTCTCTAATCAAGAGACTTTTCAGCCAAAATGTGAATAATCCGTAACAGACTGTCAAATATTTTATACGCCGGTATAATTCTGCGGCGTTATTTTTTTTAATTCCTTTTTAACGGTGGCGGCTACCTGCAGGCCATCTACAAACCGGTGTATGCTTTCTTTGTTGATGGTTCCGTTGCCCCGGGTCAGTTCTTTTAGCGCCTCATATGGTTTTGGATAATTTTCGCGACGCAGTATTGTCTGAATGGCTTCTGCCACCACGGCCCAGTTACTCTCCAGGTCGTCATTTAATTTCTTTTCGTTTAATACCAGCTTGCCCAGTCCTTTCTCAATAGATTTAACGGCCAGTATAGTGTGTGCAAACGGAACGCCAATGTTCCGTAGTACGGTAGAGTCCGTAAGATCGCGCTGTAGCCTGGATACCGGCAATTTGGCCGAAAGATGCTCCAGCAATGCATTGGCCACTCCCAGGTTGCCTTCTGCGTTTTCAAAATCGATGGGATTCACTTTATGCGGCATGGCGGAAGACCCTACCTCTCCCTTTTTTATCTTTTGTTTGAAATACTCCATCGATACATAGCTCCATATATCGCGACTGAAATCAACCAGTATATTGTTAATACGTTTCATGGCATCAAAATGCGCTGCCAGGTTATCGTAATGTTCAATTTGCGTGGTAAACTGCTGCCGACCCAAACCCAATGTTTTTTCAACAAACTGGTTGGCCAGCACCACCCAATCCTTTTTTGGAAAAGCCACGTGATGGGCGTTAAAATTACCCGTGGCACCACCGAATTTTGCGGTAAACGGGATATTGATAAATTGTTCTACCTGGTTGCGCAGGCGTTCTACGAATACCATTATTTCCTTTCCCAGCCGGGTCGGACTGGCAGGCTGGCCATGGGTGCGGGCCAGCATCGGTATCTCCATCCATTGTTCCGCTAAAAGACCCAGTTCGCGGTTAAGGTTTAAGATGGCTGGCAGGTATTCACATTCTATGGCATGTTTCCACAATAACGGAACAGCCGTATTATTGATATCCTGCGAGGTCAGGCCAAAATGAACCCATTCTTTTTCATTGTCGAGCCCCAGCCGGTCTAATTTTGTTTTAATGAAATATTCAACGGCCTTTACATCGTGGTTGGTTATTTTTTCGATGGCCTTGATTTCCTGTGCATCCTCAATACTGAAATTGGCAGCCAATTGTTGTAGTGATTTGCGTGATTTGGCCGATAAAGGAAAGAAATGCTTAGCAGACAGGAATAAATAATATTCAACTTCTACCAATACCCGGTATTTTATCAAGGCGTATTCGGAGAAATAATCTGCCAGGTGCTGCACCTGTCTGCGGTAGCGGCCGTCAACAGGAGATATGGCGGTAAGGGCATTGAGTTCCATGTAGCTTAGTTAAAGTATTCTGTTCAGGTAACCTATATTTGCGTTCAAAATTAAACCAAATCCGGTTAACAACAGTGAGATAATATGGAACTGCGGTATGCTGCAACCCGTCTGTATTTAGTGGGCAGGATGGTTCCACTTTATAGCTTATGACATCGACCAGAATAAACATGAAGAAGAAAATAAAAGTTGGAGCCGTTAGTTACCTCAATACAAAACCGCTGATATATGGATTTGAACAGGGAATGATGAAGGACGAAGTGGAGATAAAAGTGGATTACCCCTCAAGCGTTGCGGCCATGTTGCTGAATGACGAAATCGATATTGGGCTTGTACCCGTCACCATCATCCCGCAGTTGGAAGAATATCACATTATTGGCGATTATTGTATTGGCACCGAAGGTGAAGTGGCTTCTGTTTGCCTGTTTAGTGATGTGCCGGTAGAACAAATAAAAGTAGTGTTGCTGGATTACCAGAGTCGCACTTCCGTTAGACTGGCTGCCATCTTGCTCAAAGAATACTGGAAGGTGAACCCAGTGCTTACGGCCGCAGATGCCGATTACCGGCACCATATCAAAGGCACCACCGCGGGAATAGTGATCGGAGATCGTGCTTTTGAACAAAGAAAAATATCGCACCATAGCTACGACCTGGGAAAAGCCTGGAAAGAACTAACCGATCTTCCGTTTGTTTTTGCTGCCTGGATTAGCAATAAAAAGCTGGAGGATGAATTTATTGCCGGTTTCAACAGCACTACCGGCGCAGGTATGCAAGCCATTGACAGTATTGTTGCGGAACTCCATTACCCCCTGTTCGATCTAAAAAAGTATTTTACCGAACACATCAGCTATACGTTGACGGAGAATAAAAAAGCCGGTTTGCAATTGTTCCTGGAAAAACTTCGGGAAATGAAATGATGCAACGGTGGGCCGGGTGCAAGCATATAACCTGGTACAGCACTTAGAATTTATTCATGATGGTTGTTACTTTAAGTATGTCTTCCGGAGTATGGAAATAGGAAATGGGTAGGCTAAGGGTGGTTTGATGGATGGATTCTGAAACCGGTGTTGGCTGCCCGTCTAAAATGCCATGCATAGCCTTTTGTTTATTGGGGGCAATAGGATAGTGGATTTCTGTTTGAACCTGGTGCTTCAGCAAATATTCCTTCAATGCATCTCTTTTTGGATGACGCACATTGAAGATATGGAACACATCAAAATAATCCGGGTGCTGCTGCGGTTTTATAAAATCTTCTTTCAGGTGCGACAGGTAAATACCCGCAAGTTTTCTTTTGTGTTCGTTAATAGCATCCAGGCTTTTTAGTTTTACCGCAAGAAATGCCGCCTGCAGTTCATCCAGCCTTGAATTAAAACCGGCAATTTCATTGTGGTATTTAATAGCAGAACCGTAATTCCGCAACGTATGGATCTTTTGCCTTAGCAAATCATCGTTACAGGTAATGGCACCTGCATCGCCCAGCGCGCCAAGGTTCTTGGTGGGATAGAAGCTATGTGCACCAAAAACGCCCCAACTGCCGGCTTTTTTCTTTTTAAAATAGGCACCTTGGGATTGCGCACAGTCTTCTATTACCTGCAGGTTATATTTTTGGGCAAGGGCCATAATGGCATCCATCCGGCACATCTTACCATATAAATGCACCACGATAATGGCCCTGGTTTTATTGGTAATTTTTTCTTCGATGGCAAAGGGATCGATATTGCAGGTATCCCGATCCGGTTCTGCCAGTATGGGTTTTAACCCGTTGTGCACCACCGACAGGATAGTGGCAATATAGGTATTGGAGGGAACGATTACTTCCGAACCCGGTTCAAAATCCAGCGCTTTCAGTGAAAGGGTGAGGGCGTCCAGGCCATTGGCTACGCCGGTACAATAGCGGGTCTGGCAATAGAGGGCATAAGCCTGTTCAAATTCTTTTACAGTATTGCCCAGTATATACCAACCGCTGTTCATAACACGGCTGAATGCCTCCCGGTATTCAGCAAAAAACGGCTGGTTAAGCAGGCGCAGGTTTTCGTATTCAATAACCGGCATAAGTTTCAAAGATATAGTCGTTCTGGTCGAAATACTCAGATGCCAGTATCATTAGTATTGCATCTGGGCTAAAATTTTCCATGGTATGCCAGTCGGCGGGTTGTATGATCAGGCACTGGTCGGGTCTGCTGAGCAGGAATTTCTCGGCACCTGCTCCGTTGTTATTGTTTATATAACAAGAGCCCTGGATACAAATGGCAGCCTGGATGGTTTTTTTATGACGATGCCCGCCGCGCGCAGAATCGTCCACGCCGTAAATATAAAAGATGCGTTTTATATCGAAGGGAACCGTTTTTTCAATCACGGTAAGATGACCGCGGTTATCGGTAAAGGATCTAAGGTCTATTATGTAGGCCATAAAAGTGGTAAGATTTAGGGTTTGATAGGGATTGCTGGTCAGTTATCAGCCAGTTCCTTTAAATGCATTACACAACCCTGGTACATTATTTTCCGGCCGTCCAGGTACAGGAATTGTTCATTGTTATATGCTGCTGTCAAATCATAATTTTCGCTTAGTGTCATTAGTACCTCATCGTAATTAAGAAACCAGGCGGGGTACGAGGCTTCATAGTATACCGGGGGTACTTTTTGTATGGTTAGCCTGTTTGCTGCCCGCCGGTTAAAATAGGTATTTTCAATAATGATATAGGGGATTTTTTTTGAAGTTATTTCTTTAAGCAGGACATAGGGTTTTTCAATGTAGGGCAATACGCAGGATAGCCGTATTACGGTGGGAGAGCCCTTGGCGGCCAAGCTGTCCTCTATTGTTTCAAAAAAATCAAGCGCATCTCCCGCAATCTCTTTTCTTGCGGTTGCAACAAAACCCGGCTGCTCCACCACATTCCAGCTAAGTTTTGTTAACGCCGCCAGGTAGGAGCGGTTTTGAAAATAACTGGTGCCCATAGAACCGCCAAAATCCAGGACCGACAAACAATTCTCATTTGTACCTGCTATCCACAACAGGTTAGCAAGCAGGGGCCAGGAAAATTCAACCTTATCATACAGTACGGCATCTCTCTCGTATGCCGCTTCACCGTTTTTTACGCGAAGGGTAGCTGCTTTTATTTTTTCGATAATATTAGCCGCATGGTAACCGGTGCACCTGTCATGTGCTTCCTGCCAGGATGAATAATTTCCCCGCCAGCCATAGCGATAATATTTTATTCTGATATAATACCTTTTCAGATATTGAACCACTTTATCCATATAGCA
>JBDTVE010000147.1:0-4060 GCA_040007355.1 Bacteroidota bacterium
ATTAGATCTGTTATATAAGGATGCCTGGCCGGCAGAAGAAAGGAGACATCGCCCACCCGCACGCTCGGGATGGGGGTGCGCCAAATACTCAACAAACACCCCATCCTCATTAAAGGCACACCTGCAAGCCTGGAGTGGAGCGTGGATGAACTGCCTTAGACCATCGACAAATATCCACACATGGCGGTTGACCTGTCAGCCTAGCTCGCCTCAAGCACCTGAATACCAGGCGGTAAACAACAGGCAGAAAGTGCATGATTTCCTGATTAAATACCAGGACCGGCTTATTTAGGCATCCGATCAAACTGTAAACGATGCCGTGCCCACTGATTCTTTTAACCGCCGTGCCTACCTACCAAACATGGCTGCGGGACCGGCATTTTTTTACTGCTGATAAAAAGAGGAAGGTTCCCGATGTAGACGATGTATTCAGGGCCATGAAACTACAGCGCGGGGTAAATGAAAAAATCTACCGCACGAATGCAGCAAATGGCTGGCAGTATTTTGAAAGCAATAAAAAAATCGGGTTGGTTAATAAAGGCTGAAGCTGGCAGCCGGGTATAAATATTTCTTATCATTGCAGCAGGCCTTCTTCTGATCTTGTTTGTAGCGTACGTTGTATAAATTATCATTATGTAAGAACTATCACTATGTATTCATCACCCATTTCTTTTTTTAAAACCGGTTTGTTTATACTGGTACTGGGAGCAGGAGCCTGCAGGTCTTCGCGCTCTTTTAAGACGTCTGTATATCCGGAAGCGGCCTATCACCATAGCTATGATGATACTACCCTGACCGTTAACAACAGTTCCATACTGATGCCGTATAACCGCATTATCGATCCTGCCGGCACCGAGATACGGTTTGGTGATCCCGCCTGGGAAAACCATAGCCTGGACTGCGCCCTGCTGCCCGGGGAACAAATACTGGTGGTGGAAGACCGGTTTGGCGTGGCTTTCCTGGATGTGCAAGACAACAAACTCTTATTCCATATTAATTACGATGGTGCTTATAAGGGTTATATAAGCACCTATTCCGGGATTAAGATCTGGCAGGACGGCGGTACCAACCACGTATTCTGGGGCGCAGCATTAAATGATAAGGCTAAACGTTCTTACCTGATGGAAGCGGTATGGGATGGCAAACAGGCAAAAATTGTCAATGCCATTGTCTTTGAAGGGCGGGCCCCGGCACCGATGGCATTGCCAAATGAGATGGCCATTAGCCGCGAAGATGGAACAGATTATTTATACATCGTGCTGAATGGGAATGACCAGCTGATAAAAATGCGGTTGAAGGATAAACAAATTATATGGACCGCCAATACCGGGATGACGCCTTTTGGACTGGCACTAACTGCTACAAAAGCCTATGTGAGCAATTGGGGCGGTACCCGGCCAACGGATTCCTCCCGGGAAACGGCCGGTGTGCCCTATGGCAAAGTGTATATAGATCCCCGCACCGGGGCCACAGCCTCAGGAACCCTAAGCGTTCTTGATCTAAAAACCGGTAATAAGCTAACGGAGATTGAAACAGGTCTTCATCCCAATACGGTTATCACTAGCTCAAACCGGCAGTTTGTTTATGTGGCCAATGCCAATAGCGACAATGTTTCCGTAATCAATACAGAAATCGACAAGGTTATGGAAACCATTTCTGTGAAACTGAATGGCGCAACAAATTCATTGGTGGGTGATTCTCCCAACGGGCTGGCGCTGGACAGTACCGGCAACACGCTCTATGTTTCTAACGGAATGGACAACGCAGTATGTGTTATCAGGCTGGGAAAAAAATCTTCCGGCAGCAACAACGATAACGCGGAAGTGAAGGGATATATTCCAACGGAAGCCTATCCTGCGGGGTTAACAATCTCCGGTAACACCCTTTATGTGTGCAACCTGGAAGGGGAGGGGGCCAGGATAAAAACCCCCAAAGGGTTTACTATCCACCAGCAACAGGCCACGGTGTCGGTCATCAACCTGCCGGACAGCAGGCTGTTAAACGCCTATACAACCCGGGTGAAAGAGTCTAATCTGCTGTTCAGAACAAAACTGTCGGCCTTATTACCCCGGACCGGCATTGCCGCCCGGCCTGTGCCGGCGCGGATTGGAGAGCCTTCTGTTTTCAAACACGTGGTATATATTATCAAGGAAAATAAAACCTACGACCAGGTATTGGGCGATGTAGCGGAAGGTAATGGTTTGGAATCATTGTGCATATTCGGTAAAAATGTTACGCCCAACGAGCATAAAATTGTAAAGGATTTTTTATTACTGGATAATTATTATGCCTCCGGAAAATCTTCTGCGGAAGGTCATTCCTGGACCGACGCCGCCATTGCTACCGACTATGTTGAAAAAAATATCGGCGCATGGTTTAGAAGCTATCCGCATGTGCTGGCAGACGCCATGGTATACAACAAAGCCGGGTTTATCTGGAACAATGCCCTGGACCACGGCAAAACCGTAAGGATATACGGCGAAGCCTGTGTGCCAACATTTAAAAAACCCCTGAGCTGGACCGATATCTACAACCTCTATATTGAAAAAAAACCGTTCGAGTTTACCAATACCAGTACCATCTCCCGCGTAAGCCCCATTTTAAGTCCGTCTTATCCCTGCTTTGAAGGGGTGCATATCAACGACCAGTTTCGCGCAGACGCGTTTATAAAAGAATTGCATGGGTTTGAGCAATTGCCGGGCGATGCGTTTCCGCAACTGGTGGTAATGGCCCTGCCGGCCGACCATACCTCCGGCACAAGAGAAGGTTTTCCCACGCCGGCAGCCATGGTGGCCGACAATGATTTTGCCCTGGGCAGGATCCTGGAAGCCCTGACATCATCTCGTTTCTGGGATTCTACCGTGGTGTTTATTACAGAAGACGATTCCCAAAGTGGTTGGGATCATGTCTCTCCCTACAGAACAGTAGGGTTTGTAGTAAGCCCTTATTCGCATTTGAAAAAAACGGTGCATGTCAATTATAACCAAACCTGTATGATGCGTACCATGGAGCAGATTCTGGGTATTCCGCCCATGAACGTGATTGATGCCACGGCGCGCCCCATGTTTGAATGTTTTGGCGATGTATTTAACAAGACGCCGTACAGCACGTTAAAAAATATCATCCCCTTAAATGAAATGAACAAAAGTGCCGCCACGCTTACCGGCAAGGCAAGGGACTATGCTATTTTATCGAGCCAGTTTACCCAGGTTGATATGGGAAACGATGATTTGTTAAACCGCATTTTATGGTTCGATGCCATGGGAAAAAAGCCCTATCCCAAAAAAATGGCGCTTCCCAAAAAGGAAAGAAAGGATGATGACGACGATTAACAATTAATGCGTCGCCCGCAACATTGAAATCCGGACGGGTCTTTTAACAACGTCTATATGGCTTTCAGCAACACATCCGCATCTACTTCCAGTTTATCGTGTATCGCTTTGATAAAATTGATATCCGGCTTCTGTTTGCCATTCATGATGAGCGAAAACTTAGCTTCGCTTACACCAAGCAACTGTGCGGCAAGACCCTGGTTGATGTGTAGTTGCAGTAATTTATATCGCACGATATCAGGTAAAGATTCCGGTACCGGGAGCGGCTGAAGGGTATCTTCATAGGTTTCAGCCGCCTCGGCCAGTGCGCGCAATATTTTCAACTCAGCGGGGCGAAGGTTTTTTTCTCCCTTTTTCATCAGCTCATCAATAGCCTTCATGGTAAGCTCATACGCTTTCCTGGTCTGGATTTTTACCTTGTTTCTTTTAGCCGATTTCGGCGTGGTTTTCGTTTTCTTCTGCATAATTGTTGAAACTTTTGCACTATTTCCATCCGAATTTTCTTGTTACAGATCGGAAAGTTCAACCTTGTCATATTGGGCGCGCGTACCAATAAACCGCACATAAATTGTTCTCACAGAGAAAAAAATCCTTGCAATGATGCGATACTTGTTCCCTCCAATATTGAAAACATTGAGGTTATTCCCTACAGCATCGGTAGCAGGAAATACCCTCTTCATATCAGCAAACAATTTCCAGCGGCTCTCTTTACTTTTTTATACCACCTG
>JBDTVE010000148.1:0-2582 GCA_040007355.1 Bacteroidota bacterium
TCCGAGAGACCATTCAGAGCGGATTATAACTACTGGCACTTCGATGTGTTTATCACTACCATTCCCATCTGCTTCTTGCTGTTCATTCAATTGTCGGCGGCCAGCCGTCACAGACAGCTGTATTGAGGAATTCCCATCTCGGGTTTGCAGTAGCAATAAGGGCTAACTTTTTTTTCTTCGCCATCCTTTTATTTTTTTCTCCCTCGCGATGGCATGGCCGATGTATTGGAAATGCGCATAGTGAACCAAATTATGGCAATAATATCTTCATACGAAGTTATCATCCTTGCCGCGATTGTTCCAGTGCTCTGTCAACCGGTGGACGAGCTTATTGGTTATTCCGGTATACAACTCCTTTCTTTCCGGATTGGTTACAATATAAATATAGTAATACCAATCGGTGACACCAGGCATGAGAATAAGGTTTAGCAAATGACTTACAAAAATAAACACACTGTCTTTCCGGACTTTTGTTTTCATATGGTTTTTATCACATAATTCTTTGGTATTTTTCGGGGTCTGATCTGCACCGATCGGCATTTGGTACGATGTTTAACTCAAAGAAAATCGCGGCAGGAGGCCCGTCTACTGTTGGGGTGATAAAGATTTGGATCCAGACACGGCAACGATGAATCTGAATCATGGATAACGAAGCCCCGCCAGCATGTTGTGCCTGTCATTTTCAAAGAACGTTGGTTCCACTAATCGTTTACTCGGGATGACAAGGATTTGGATCCTGATGTCAAAACTGATTTAAGTATGGAAGGGATTGGTATCTGTATGACAAATGCTTGAGTTGGGATGATAAAATCAATAAAAATATCAAAACGAAAAATTATCGTACGAATCATTTAGGCGGATGCCGGCGCCCGCCGCAAAGTCGTCCAGCTTTTCCACAAATAAAAAATCTCTGATCAGGGCCGCTACCTGGTTAATGTCATCGGCAAAGATGCGGTCTTCCGCCGCAAAGCCCACAAACTGTCGTACATGATCATGCGCAAATTCAAGTAAAACACTGCTTTTTAATGGGCGTCGGAATTCAATTGCCTGGCACGCGCTCAGCAATTCAATTGCCAGTATATATTCCAGGTTATCCAGCACCAGGTTCAGCTTACGGCCGCTGATGCTGCCCATGCTTACATGGTCTTCCTGCCCCAGCGAAGTAGGTATACTGTCTGCGCTGGCGGGGAAACACAGGGTTTTATTTTCCGTTACCAGCGCCGCTGTGGTATACTGCGGGATCATAAAGCCGCTGTTCAGACCTACATCTTTCATTAACAACATAGGCAGTCCCCATTTACCTTCCAGCAAGAGGTAACAACGGCGATCAGAGATATTACCTAGTTCCGCGGCCGCAAAACAGGCGTAATCGAGAGGTAACGCCAATGGCTGACCGTGAAAATTGCCTCCGCTGATGGTATCAGTCGCACTAAAAATAATGGGGTTATCGGTCACCGCGTTCAGTTCCGTTTCTGTTAGCTCTTTCAGGTGCAGCCAGGCGTTCCGGCTGGCGCCATGTACCTGCGGCATACAACGCAAACTATAAGGGTCCTGTACTCGCCCACAATCAACATGGCTTTGCATGATGGAGGAATCCTGTAACAGTAGCCGAAGCCTTTGCGCCACCAGCTGATTGCCGGCAAAAGGTCGCAGGCAGTGCAGCCTTTCATCGAACGGGGCCTTGGTGCCGGTCAGCGCCTCCAGGCTCATGGCGCCAATAATATCTGCTGCATCCAGGCAATTGTGCATCCGCTGCACCGCTTTTATGGCAAATGCCAGGATAAACTGCGTGCCGTTTATCAATGCCAGCCCTTCCTTGGGGCCCAGTTGCAGGGGCGCCAACCCGTGCTGCAGCAAGACCTCCGTGGTCTTTATTTGCGCATATACGTTCACGTTAGTATCGCTATTTCTCCCGCCTGCCAGCACCTGCACGGTACCCAGTCCAATCAACGGCAAAAACAAATGGGCCAGCGGGGCCAGGTCACCGGAAGCGCCTACACTACCCTTTTCCGGTACCACCGGCGTAACGTGGTTGTCTATATGCCAGAGAATGCGCTGAAGGGTCTGCAATTGTATGCCGCTGTATCCCTGCGCCAACGCATGCACTTTGGTGATCAGCATTAGCCTGGCGGTCTCCACCGATATGGCAGCGCCCACGCCCACACTATGACTTTGCAGTATTTTATGCTGCAGGGTGCGGGTATCATCAACGGAAATTTTGGTGTTCGACAAAATCCCAAAACCGGTATTGATACCATACACGGTTCTATCCTGCGCCACTATATCCTGTACATGATGTTGGCTGGCATTAATTCGGGCCACAGCAGCCTCGTTTAACACCCCTTTAGTTTTGCCGGTGACAATAGCCATAGCCACGCTAACCGTTAAATGGTCAATACCATAATTGAATACCGCATCCATACAATTAGTTTAGACCTCAAAATTAGTTGAATTGAAGGATCGCAGATAAAAGGAATCAAAATTGTATCCCTGTGATGGAAGAAGTGAAATTATACATGCTTTTGCGGGGCTGCCGTCTGAAAGCAAGCAATACGGAACAACACACGATGTCTCTTTTGGCA
>JBDTVE010000149.1:0-33267 GCA_040007355.1 Bacteroidota bacterium
CTGCCGGTCTAAATATTGAATATGGTTGTTATATGGCCGGGTAAAATAGCGTTCTCACAGGCAGTAAACGAGTGTCAGATAGTTATTGCCCATAAGTATTGATGTTTCATGGCGCTGTTTTGAAGTGGGTGGAAAGCGCCAGGTCGGGATAAAAAATATGAGTATAATATTAATGAAGAGGAACATAAGCCATTTTGCCGGTCAACCGATCTGTTTCCCTGGCGGGGTTGTGGAAATTTCTCCCGGTTATTTTTTTGTTCAGGTATTGAGGCCAGGCTTGTTCATTTTTAATTAAGCACCGGCATCATTTATTGAAACAAAAGCTGCCCTGGAGAATGGCATGTATTTTTAATGGATACGGTTATTCTTCACCCAAAAAAGAACGTTATGAACCATCCATTAAACCTTGAGCAGGAAGCGGCCATTAAAAAATTGAAAGAGATGGCGGACGAAATTGATATGTGCCTTTTCTGTACCAGTTTAAAAACGGGCGACGGTGCTACGTGTCGCCCCATGAGCACGCAAATGGTAGATGATAACGGCGATATCTGGTTTATGAGCGGAAAGGATAGCGACAAAAACAGGGATATACAGCATGACAACCAGGTTCAGCTTTTTTACGCGCACCCCGGTAAGAGCAGTTATATGGTGGTAAACGGAACTGCCAGTATTTCTGAAGACAGGCAAAAGATTGAGGCCTTGTGGACACCCCTGGCAAAAGCCTGGTTTAAGGAAGGAAAGAGCGACCCCAATATATCGCTCATCAGGGTTAGCGATATCAATGCTTACTATTGGGATACCAAGGGTAACCGCATGGTCAATTTTGTTAAAATGGTGGCATCGGCGGCAACGGGTAAAACATTGCTGGATGCGGAAGAAGGCGCGATTAAAGTGAGCCGTTAGGAAGGTTGTGGCTGTGAAAACGAGGGCTCAGCTGATCGGTAAGGATGCAGGACACAGAAGGGATATTGTTGGTAGTTACCAATAATGACGGATATGACCGGTAAAGATCGGTGAAGACCGAACTATGACAGGGATTGTCTTGTAACCACCTGAAACATGAACACAATATAGTTGATAAAATTACTGACCATGCAAATCGTATCGTTGGTAAAACACGGACAATGGCGGCAATCGGGACAATCGCTCATCCCCGGGGCGTTCACCCGCCAGCAGTGTTATTGTTTTATAATGGTCAGGGCATTGATTAGAATAGACGCTTCTATCCTGTCCGTTTTTCCCAGGTAATCTCCATCAATTTGAAAATGCACTTTCTTTTTTGATTGTATATTTAAAGATTGGGTTTGATAAAGTTCGGTTTTGGTTTTATCGTAAGGACGGTGCGTAACCATCATTTTAAATATTTCAGCAAAAGAAACTTTTTTAATGATGACTACTTCAAACACATCATCATCCAGCCGGCCCAGCGGATTAATAACGGCGCCGCTTCCATAACGGGTTGCATTGGCAATTACTACCATAGCGGCTTGCCTGCGGATGGTATGGCTGCCCATTTGCAGGGTGACCTGCATAACAGCATGTTTCCACAATACTTTCCAGGCGGCACTAATATAGCCGGCCATACCACGCCGCCTGCCCAATTCAAAAAGTTTAATAACCGACGCATTAAAGCCGATATCGCTTAGGTGGATACAGCGCTGGTGGTTTATTTCCACCAGGTGGATGCGCTGGGTTTCAGGTTTTAGCAGGTGCTGCAAAGCGCCCTGCACATCGGCGGGTATGCCCAGTTCTTTTGCCAGTCCGTTGGCGGAACCGCCCGGCAATATGCCCAAAATGATATTTGTATGTAACAGGCATTCGGCTACCAGTTTTACCGTTCCATCGCCGCCCACAGCCACAACCCTGTCCGGCGCTGACGCATTTATTTTATCTTTAATGGTATCAATGCTGCAATGTTGTTCCAACAGAAATTGTTCCGTTGTATGCGGCAGGAGGTTAAAAAAAGCATCAATCTCCGATGGCCAATGAATATTGCGCGTTCCCGCACCGGGGTTGATTATAAAGAGTAATTTCAGTGGTTCCATATGGGGCATGCTGGCCTGGTAGTTGTAATGCTAACAATAAAGATAAAACTATACCAAATTTGTCAAAGCATCCGGCCGGTCAGAAATTTGTTAAAATATACCATGGGTATGGTCACTCGCACAACCTGGTCTCCTATGGCCACCTGCTGAAACGCAAACCCGTTTCCCGAAAACGGTATAACAATAACTTTCTGTTGAATATTATCTACCTGCTCCGTTTGTTTTTTGTAAAACCGGTTGCCCATGCACCCGTTGAGTTGCACTGGCAGGGCCAGGTGCTGAAGCAGGAGACCGAAACAGATGGGTTTATAAAATTTGAATGGTCTTCTGCAACGCCGGTGCAGGCCGGGTGGCACCCGGTACAGGTATATTATAAAGGCGATGGGCAGCCGGTAATGGGCAGCGGGCAATTGTTTGTGCCCCATAAAACACAGTATGTTTTTATATCAGATATAGACGATACCATCATGATATCCCATTCCTTTACCGTTTTCAGACGGTTGCGCACCCTGTTTACCCGACACCCACGAAACCGGAAAATATTTGAAGACGTTGCACGGTTTTATCATTTGTTATCGGAGTCGGGTACCACTACTGACGCGCCCAATCCCTTTTTTTATGTTTCCAGCAGCGAGTGGAACCTGTATGATTACCTGGAGGATTTTTTTTCGCATAATCATCTACCCAGGGGTGTTTTTTTGTTGAATCATATAAAGCGGTGGACTGGTTTACTACAAACGGGCAGAACCAAACACGAGGGAAAATTATTGAGGATCACAAGAATTTTACAGGCTTTTCCGCAACAGCAGTTTATTCTGATAGGCGACAATACCCAGCAGGACCCCGGTCTTTACAGGGCCATTGCAGAGAAATATACCGGTCGGATATACGCGGTCTTTATTCGAAATGCCAACCCCGCCAGAGAAGGCCTTAGCAGGCAGTTATTATCGCAGTTGCAAAAGAATACCGGCGTGCATGGCTGTCTTTTTAGACATACGTCGGAGGCCATCGCTTACTCGCGGGTTATAGGGCTGATAAAAGAAATGGCCTAGTCGCGCGCGTCTGTACTTCCGAAACACCCAAGGCCGGAAAGCTGGCATTTTTTTCTACAGTTATCAGTTTGCAACAGAAGATTTACCTTTCCAAAAAAAATGCGTGTCACCACCAGCCTGCCGGGAGACCGGCACCCCAGGAATATTTTTCTGCATATGCGCTCCATTCACCGGCTGATTATGGGCGTGGTGGCTGTAATCATTGCGTTTGGGTTACTACGTAAGATAGTGGCCAACCCGTTGGTAATGACAATGGTCTTATGGGATGTCTTTTGTGTGATCAGCCTGATGAGCGGCTGGGCGGTGTTTTTTACCTGTTCACCGGCAAGGATGCGGCATATTGCGAGCAAAGAAGACGGTAGCCGCGCATTTGTGTTTTTTATCGTGCTGATTTCATCCCTGGCCAGTATGGTCACTGTACTATTGCTGATACTTTCCAAAACCGCTTCGCCGCCGCAGGGCCTTTATCTTAGCGTGGCCATTGGAGGCATGCTGTTGTCGTGGATTATGGTGCACACCACGTTTTGTTTTCACTATGCAAATATGTATTATGGCAATGATGAAACACGGCCTGAAAACCATGCAGGAGGACTTGATTTTCCGGAAGAGAAAGCGCCCGATTACCTGGATTTTGCGTATTTTTCTTTTGTTATTGGCATGACTTTTCAGGTCTCGGACGTGGTCATTACCTCTCGTGAGATCAGGCGGCTGGTGTTGGTACACGGTCTGCTGGCTTTTGCCCTCAATACATTTGTGGTGGCGCTGACCGTTAACCTGGTTGCCGGGCTGAAATAGTTCATAGTCTAATAATCTCTATACTCTATACTCAATACTATACTCACACAATGCCCAATACCATACAGGAAGTAATAGACAATATTGATACCATTATAAACTGGAGCCGGGAGCACCAGAGCCCGGTAGGTTATTTTGCAATGTTATACCGGCGAATGACCGTTGCTGTTAAGCAGGGCATTCAAAACAACCTGTTTGAAGATGGTAAAAGAATGGAGCAACTGGATATTGTTTTTGCCAGTCGTTACCTGCAGGCCTGGAACGCTTTTAGCCGGCAGCAGCGGTGCACCAATGCCTGGTACACGTGTTTTGAAGCCTGTGGCAACAAGAAACTTATTGTGTTGCAGCACCTGGTGGCGGGTGTAAATGCTCATATTAACCTCGACCTGGGAATTGCCGCCGCGCAGGTTGCCCCGGACGATGCCATATTTGCGCTGGAACATGATTTCAATAAGATCAATGATGTGATTGCCTCACTTACCCAGGCTATCCAAGACTCTTTGTGTGCCATCTGGTTCCCCGTGCGCGCCTTGCAAAGCATAGTGAACAACCAACAGGACGCGGTGCTGAACTTTAGTATTGTTGCCGCCAGGAGAGCCTCCTGGGCCAATGCGCTGGCGTTGTCTCATATGCCCGCCGCTATGCAGGAAACCCATATCAATACTATTGATTCGGCTGTGGTAACCATTGCCGGCCGCATCTTCAACCCCGGTCTGGTAACCGAAATGCTTTTATACCCGGTGCGAGAGATGGAAAACAAGGAGGTGAGCAGGAACATCGATCTTTTGCAATGATCGGTTTACCCGCAAAACAGTATATAGGATCATAAGGCAGGGGCAGGACTGACGCCCATAGATATGCGGTTGAAGGGTGCGACGCAACCGGCGCCCAATAGCGTTCTGCTGCCGGGTTCATAAAAATTGAACGGGTCATCAATATTTTGCGGGCGTGCCGGCCGCGGGTAGCGAAGATTTGATAAACTGCCTGATATCATCATTGGCAGTTGAAAGATCCTGTTTGCGCAGATACATCATATGCCCGCTGCGGTAGCCCTTCCAGCTCAACCGGTTTTTCAATTTACCGCCGGGGTCCATTTGCCACATGCTGTATTTGGCGTTGAAATAATCACAGGCTCCATCAAAATATCCTGACTGTATCAACACATGCAGGAAAGGATTTTCCGCCATGGCCTGACGCAGGTTTTCGCCTGCTTTGTTATTGGTATTGTCCCAGGGGAATACGTTTCCAAACATGAGGTATTTAAAATCGGTTTTATAGTTCAGCTCATTGCGCAGGTAGATATTGATGGCCGGTGTAAACGCATGTAACCAAGAGCTGAGTTCGGCATTGTAATCGGGACTGTCACCAGCATCCTGTTTATCCAGGCCACGGTAGCGCGAGTCGAGACGACCCACGGTAAAACCTTTATTGCGCAGCAGTTCTTTCCAGAAAAAATTGGTTGGTACATTAAAATTATATTGCTGGATGGCGGTAGCAGAAAGGCCGGAATAGCGGGCCATTTTTTCCGAGATGTATTTTTTTTTATCAGCGTCCAGGAAACCACCCCGGCTGATGGCAGGGATAAGTTCGTTAATGGTAAAATCCTCTACTTCCGGAAGCATATCGGTGAGATCTTTTTGCTGCAGATCGGCCGGCAGCATTTTGTGGTACCAGGCGGTGGCTGCAAAATAAGGCAGGCGCAGGGCGGCGTTTACCGGGCCATTGCGTTCAATGCCCAGGTCGGTGGGTGAAACCAGGATGACGCCATTGAGGTACATCCATTGTGCATTTTGCAGTTCCAGCGCCAGCCCCGATACGCGGGTGGTACCATAACTTTCGCCAATTAAATATTTGGGCGATGCCCAGCGGTTATTGCGGGTAACAAATGTATTGATCCAGGTCGCCAGGTATTTTATGTCGGCATTTACCCCAAAGAATTTGGTGGGTGGTATATCTTTGCTAACCGCTCTTGAATAGGCGGTGTTTACCGGGTTTACATAAACAATATCTGCCACATCTAGTATTGAATACGGATTTTCTTTAATGCCATAAGGTTGTATGGGGTAACCTTCATCATCAATGGCAAGAAGCCGTGGCCCTGTATAGGCAATCTGCATCCATACGGAGGCGGTGCCCGGACCGCCGTTAAACGAGATCACCAGGGGTCTGGCAGACCTGTCTTTTATGTCTGAACGTTCATAGTAGGTGTAGAACAAACCCGCTATGCATTTGCCGTCCTCGTCCCATAACGGCATGGTACCAGTGGTTGCTTTGTAAGGAATGTGTTGTCCTTTAATGTTTGCTTCATGATCGCTGCTGGTACTCCAGTCGGGGTTAAAGATTAAATTGGAAAGCACGGATTTATCTGGTATTTCCTCTTTTGTAACAGCGGGAGCGGGGGCCGGGGTGGCGGGTTTTTGCTGTGCCAATACCGGGTTGATTAAAACGCTTGTGATCACAAACAAAATCAATAATTTTTTCATATACAGGTTTATCTAAGCAAGTTGCGGAATAGCGTGTGCCTGGAGCGGCATCCTTAAAGGTGTGGCAAAATTTGTAAACAATCAAATTTAAAGAACAATCGCCTTTCTAGTGGTGTTTTACCGGCCATCCTGATCACTTTTTTATCGCCATCTATTTGCGTTTCTCATCCTGGTTGGTGCCCTCACCAACCAGCAGGTAATTGTTGTATGTGAATTGGACTCACCCTAAAAATAAGTGTAATCAAGAGGTTAAGCCGTCCGAAGTATAGGCGGCCCGTTCTGTCATCGCTCAGGGGGCCTTTAATGTTACAAATTTTGCAAAGGGCTTTTTTTTATTCGATGCGTTTACTAATTTTATGGTTCACCAAAAAAAAGGAGGTATTCATGCAATCTACAGAGAAATCATTGAAGCCTTCGGTTATTATCGCGTAGCCGGGCTGTTCATAAAATAATCTGCGGCCCATAGCGGCCGGGCCACTGAAAAATGTTCAGTGGCTTTTTTTATGTCGATATAAACCGCCTGCTCCTTTGCAGGCTGTGGCACAAAAAAGCCACTGCGTTGGCAGTGGCCCATATATGCTGAGTGAATGGTTTTACAACCTGAAACCAAGGTTAAAACTCAATACCCGGTATTTGTTTAATTCATCGTCTGAACTGCTGGTGCCCGATTGTAATTTAGCCAAACCCAATCCATAGTTGACAGAGAACATGGCAAACTTCGACTGAAAGCCGATGGTTCCGTTTAACCCGTAATCAAACCGGCGCATGATATTATACCCCGCACCTTCCTCTGTACTGGTAAATGGATCATCATTGGAGAATTTGATACTTTGGGAACGACTAAAAGAAGCACCGGCTAACTGTCCTTCCAGCTTGTTTTTACCGCCTACGCCAATGCCCAGGTAGGGCCCGGCACCAAAAAAGAAACTGGAATGGTCGCCCAATGGAAGTTTAATAACTGCATTTACCGGAATTTCTATATAGTATGGCCGGGTAGTAGCGCGGTACCAGTTATTACCGGAGGTATTGCCGGATTCCAGTTTAGCACCTTTACCGGTAAAAAATACCCCGGGTTGAATGGCAAAAAAAGGACCAATAGGCAGGTCGGCCTGCAAGCCCACATTAAAAGAAGGCAGGGTTTTATTGTCATCTATATTTCCGTTTTTATTGATGGTGATATTGGAAAGGTTCAAACCACCTTTCACAAACACGGAGGCCTTTGGTGTACTTTGTCCGTATGAAATGACGCCACATAGCACGAGCACTGTTCCGATAGCAAGAATTTTCTGTTTCATGTTGTATCATTTTGTTTACTCCTAATTTTCAAAAGTCTTGCCAATGTGTTTACTATCGGCAGGTACCGATAAAATCAGCCTAGTACAGGAATTTGAAGGAATTAATCGAGGGAAAAGACCACAAATTGTAGAAAATCAGCCCTAAGACGGGATGGTGTTTTGTGTCAGGAAAAGAGCGTAAGTCTGACACAAGGTATTGTGGCAGTGCGGCAAATCCGGTTCGCGGGATGCCCGGGGTTGAACCCTATAATATTAGGGGTGAAGGAAGGTCAGGGAATAAAAAAGAAAAGAAAAAAAAGCGGCCTGATCATCAAGGTAAGTACCTGTCTGAACAACCCGCTATTTTTTCTATACCCTTATAAATAAAACGAGAAAGTTTAAAACCTGTTCCGGCTGCGGTCGTTATTACCGCTATATCCACCACCGCTGTTGCCGCCGCCACTGTAACCGCCGCCGCCGCCGCGATAACCACCGCCGCCGCTGTTTCCGCCACCGCCACCCCGGTAACCGCCGCCACTATTGCCACCGCCGCCACGTTGCCCACCGCCGCCGCCGCCGCCACCCGGGCGGTCATCGGCAGCTTTTACCACAAGCGGTTTTTTGCCCAGGGAAATATCGTTGAGGTTTTCTATTGCATCTTTTGCTTCCGCCTCAACAGGCATTTCTACGAAACCAAAACCCCTGCTTTTGCCGGTTTCCTTGTCGATAGCAACTTTGGCAGATTTGATAGTACCAAACTTCTCAAAGATTTCCATTAATTCATCATCATCCAAATCATATGGCAGACCAGCAACAAAAAGGTTCATAAAAATATATTTTAGTAAAAATAGTAACTTATTTTGTATTGTATTTAATAATAAGGGTTAAGTGGGAGTAAAATATATAAAATTTTGAAGATAAGGCAGCTGTGGCGAAATCCAGGCAGCGCATGGTAAACCAACCGCTAACTTTTCTCTTTATATGTCAAAACCCGGGCCATTCCGGGGCCTGTATTTGTTTGCCGGACAGAAATCGGATCTTGCAGGCAAAACCAGCTGTTGACCATAATAAAATAAATATGCAATCCTCCTTTAGTGGCAAAACATCGAAAAACCAGCGTGGGTCCGACTATGATTTCCTGAACGGGGTATTTGAATGGGTGTTTTATAGTCTGCCTCCCCGGGCCGACAATAGTTTTATCCGGAATATGTATGAGTTTTACAAAACCCGCGGCGGGCTTAGCAAAAAGCAGCTGCAGGCCCTGCTGATTACGGTGAATGGGATACCGGCAACGCCGCCTTTTAGTCCCGCCACGCTGGAAGCCATCATCAAAAAAAAACACACCAAATCAAGATCGTCGCTGCCGCCGGTGACCCCGCTTTATAAAGAAGATACGGATACAAAAAGTATACTGGATAAGATACTGGCGCTATCGCCGGCGCATAAAGGTGCCCTGCGCTACATGAATAAATTAAACCTGCACCAGCAGTTGACGCAGGCCGATAAAGACGCCATCAACAAATTCTTTTTATTGGTGAACGCGGTAAAAAACAAGGCCGTCAATAAATGATGATCTCATCGGTAAACATGAATCCTTTTTTTACATTTGGGGGCAACAACATGGATAGTTGTGGTGTTTTGCTGGTTAAACGAAAAAGATTTAAAAATGGTTTTTGGTTCGCCGAACGGAATGGTATGCTCCTGTTTTTCAAACGGGCTGAAATAGATGCCATCCGCAGACACCAATATCTCCCCATTGGTAGGCAGGAAGTTGCAGTAGCATGTAAACGGGCTCCTCCTTTTTAAATATAAAAACGGGTGGCTCCTTTAAGCTGGCTTTATTAAGATTGACTTATTTTTGTAAAAAATTATTCATGGGCATTTCCGATAAACTATTTCAAATGAAAAATGAAAAAGCAGCGGCAAACCTGCAGGCCGGTCAGGATTTTTTAGCAACCAATAAAATAAAAGAAGGGGTGGTGAGTTTACCCAGCGGGTTGCAATACCAGGTGCTCACAACCGGTACGGGCGTCAAACCCGGTGCAAGAGACAATGTTACCTGTCATTACCACGGTACCTTAATAGACGGAACCGTGTTTGATAGCTCGGTGCAACGTGGCCAGCCGGCAAGTTTTCCACTGGACCGGGTAATTTCCGGGTGGACGGAAGGGTTACAGTTGATGCCCACCGGTAGCAAATGGCGTTTTTTTATACCGCATAACCTGGGCTATGGCGATCGCCAGGTGAGCGCACAGATTGGCCCTAACAGCGTTTTAATATTTGACGTGGAACTGATTGGTATTGGGAAGTAGCGACGGGTAATTGTTTTTGGAAAATACATTGATAGGAGAAGGGCGCGAGCCGGCTGGGCTTCCCGAGGCTTTCTTTAACGGCAAACTGTAAATTAATCTTACTGTTTTAACTTATCGTCTCTCTATACAATTCGCGGAAACAATGCCATTTGGTTTTGTCGCCGTACACGGCCATGTTGTTTTCATAATAACCGTCGATTGTATGTATATTTCGGGGTACTGCCTGTCTTATAGGAAATAATAACCGCGATAATATCGGCTATGCACAAGGCTTGTTTATTTATTGATGGCAGCTTGTTGTCAATAAACTAATCAGGGTAGAGCAGGTATTTTTTGCGCATTATTTTATAGTTGCTCAAAGCGGGTTCCCAGCTTCTCCGGATCTCCGCTTCCGGTGTACCGGCAATGATCTGTTCTTTAAGCAGCGTGGTGCCCGCCAGCTTATTAATATTGCCCATTTCCCTGCTTTGTGTATAATCGAAGAATTTTTCCTTATCGGGGTAGGCCTTATACAGTTGCATCATCCATTGCAGGTTGACCTGTTTCTTTTTGATCAGTTTGCTGATATCGTATTTTCTTAGATCGATGCCATAACAAACCTGGTTCATGTGCAGCGGTGTTTCACTCATGCCTTTTATACTTACGGGAGTAAAGCTGAAACTGTATTTTCCCTTTAGCAGAGGGCTGCCCAGTACCGTAAACGGAAAATAAGTTCCCCGTCCCAGGTTTAAGATAGTGCCTTCAAAAAGACAAAGCGAAGGGTAGAGTAAAACAGACTGCTGCGTATTGAGGTTGGGGGAGGGTTTTACCGGCAGTTCATAGTACATGCTATGATTGTAATTGGCCACCGGAATTATCTTTAACTTACAGGTTTGTTTATTGGTCAGCCAGTGTTCGCCGTTCACCATTTGCGCAAATTCCGCACTGGTCAGTCCATGTGTAATGGGTATCGGGAACATACCGATACCGGATTTAAGCGACATATCCAGCACCGGTCCGTCTACAAAATACCCATTTGGATTGGGCCTGTCGAGTATCAGCAATTCCTTATTGTTGTTGGCACAGGCTTCCATGATGCGTGCCAGCACGTTTATATTGGTATAGAAACGACAGCCCACGTCCTGTACGTCGAAGATCATGACGTCTACATCTGCCAGGTCTTCTTTTGAGGGTTTGTTTTTTGGACCGTATAAAGAAATAACGGGGATGCCGGTGGCGGGGTCTTTTTCATCTGCCACTTTTACGCCCGCGCTTGCATTGCCGCGGAACCCATGTTCGGGACCAAAAACCCTGACGATGTTTATGCCCAGCGACTGGAGGCTGTCTACCAGGTGGCGTTTACCGATGATGGTGGTGGGGTTGGCCAGCACGGCCACTCTTTTTCCTTTCAGGTAAGGAAGGTATTTTTCTGTTTGATCCGCACCGGTTTTAATAATTGTGGCAACTGTTTTGTACGCGAGGCCGCCGGGCAGCCCGTTTTTGTGTCTCTGTATCGGCTGAAAACCGGCAAACAAGAGCAGGGATATCGACAAAAAAAGAAGGACCGGTAATGGCTTCATGTGTAATTTTGTTTAGATAATTAAAGGTACAAGTTCATATATAAAGGAATGGTAAAAAATACCATTGCATTGTCAAACACCAAACCTGACAGATGGATATTGATGCACTCGAATACTGGAATAGGGTAGGGTTAATTGCGCTGTCGTTTCCCGGGGCCGTGTCTGCCACTTCTTATGGCACGCCGGCATTTAAGGTGCATAAGAAATTATTTGCACGGCTGAAAGAAGATGGAAAAACATTGGTCGTGTTCAATGATGAACGGGACAAATGGATAAAACGGGATCCCGGGATTTTTTTTATCACCGATCATTACAGGAACTATCCCATGATGCTGGTTAACCTGGCCCATGTGAAGAGAAAAGATCTTAAAACGTTATTGCTGAGTTCCTGGCAGATACAGGCGCCTCCGGCATTGCGTAAAGGATGAAATACTTTTTTTAAGCGTTTAGGCCTTATTGATAGGTTCGGGTTGGTTTTGCAGTTGTACCAGGTACTGTCCGCGATCATCTTCCATGATAAATTCGGTGCGCCAGCCCTTGCGCAGCGCAAGGGCGGATAAGGTGAACCGGTCGATATAAAGCCAGTTAAACCAATCCGTTTTTTTTCTTTTGTATGCGTAGCGGTAGGCAATCTCACCATAATAATTTTCCAGGCGTGGAAAATGGTCTTCATAAACATAGGCAACATCCGAGGAGTCAAAAATCAGTTGCCCACCCGGCTGTAATAAAGTTGCCGCATGGTCTAGAAAAACACCCAGGCCTGTAAGCGTGCCGGTTATTCCAATGCCGTTCATCATCAGCAATAAGGTATCGTATTTTTCTTTGGGGTGATAGTGGAAAATATCCTGCTGTACAACACTGGTCACACCACGATGCATCATCACGCCGCAGGCAAGTGGGGATATTTCCAGGGCCGTAACTTCTGTATCCTGTTCCTGGAGATAAAGAGCATGACTGCCGGCGCAGGCGCCAATATCAAGTATCTTACCCCGGCACAAGTCCAGCGCGACATGTTCCAGTAACGGCATCTTATCATGATTACGAAAATAAGCAGCAACCGGCATTTCTTCTTTTGGGCCATAGGTATTGTGTATCCAGAGTTTGGCAGGTGAATGGTTGTGAAAATAGTCTGCTATGGCCTGCCCAAACGGATCCGTCATTAGTGTAATTGTATAGAGATTTTTAGTATAGAGATCATAGACTAAAGACTAAATTTAAAGGTAATATAGACTAAGCCTAAAGAATTGTACTCAATACACTATATTCTATGCTTTATCCTCTATACCAGTAATCTTTATGCTCTATACTTTATATTGCATACGCTATACTTTGCGCGTTCCACTGTACAATTCATATTCCAGCAGCCGACAGTCAATGGTGCTATTATAAAATTCTATCCTGCGGGATGCTTTCAGCCCGATTTTCTTGGCCAGTTCCATATTGCCGGTAAAAATATAACCGAAATAACCGCCGCAGTTTTTTTTCATAAAATCTCCCAACCGGCCATAGGTTTGTTCCAGCTCAGCAATATTACCCAGGCGTTCGCCATATTCGGGGTTTACCAGTAAGATACCGGGCGGGGTTTGTGGAACGGTGGTATCGGCAAAATCGCATACCGCAAAATCGATTAGACCGGCTACTCCGGCGGCCACCGCGTTTTTGCGTGCGTTCTCAACTGCTTTATCGCTGTAATCAGTGGCAATGATGCGGGGAACGTTTTTTTCTTTTATCTGGGTCTCCAGCAATGCATCTTCCTGCTGATAGGTATCTTTATCGTAGTGCTGCAGGTGCATAAAAGCATAGTTGTTTCTGAACAGACCGGGGTGGCGGTTGGTGGCTATCATGGCCGCTTCTATAGCAAGCGTACCTGAACCACACATGGGGTTTACTAAGGGTGACGCCTTGTCCCAGCGGGTGGCGTAAATAACCGCAGAAGCCAGGGCTTCCAGCATGGGCGCCTGCCCAGGTATTTTCCGGTATCCATGTCTTGCCAGCGAATGACCCGAAGTATCGATAAATATTTCGGCCTGTTCCAATTTCCAGTATAAATGAATCACTGCGCCCGACAGCTCAGAACCCGTAGAAGGACGTGCACCGCGTTTGTTCCGCAACCTGTCTGTAATGGCATCCTTTACCCGCAGGTTGGCAAACATACTATTGTTAATGGTTTCGTTCTGCACATTGCTGGTAACAGAGAAATACCCACCTTCCGGTAAAATATCCTCCCATTCATAATTGACCAGATTTTGGTACACATCATCGGGGCCGGCGGCCTCAAATTTTTTTAGGCTGAACAAAACCTGGCTGGCGCATCGCAGCTGAAGATTTAGTTTAATGCAATCGTTGAGGCTGCCGTTTAACTGCACACCGGTTACAAAACTGTCAGTTATGGCAAATCCAAGCGCCGCCAGTTCCTGCAACAGGTAGGGGGTAATGCGTTTATGAGAGGTGATGGTAATAGCACCCGGTCTGGTAAAAAGGCTCATAGCCGATAAAGATAAAGGCTTATTGGATACGCGCTGTTAAAAGCCAGCGTCTGTTTGCCGGTATAGCACTAATGTAGTATAGCAATTGAGAATGCGTCCTAACTTTGCTGTATCGTTAACGGGCACAAACTTTTTCTATGACACTTACATAAATTTTGACGAATAGGAGGGTGATGTGTTCGGCCAACCGTTTTCCCCGTACACCTGGCTTAAAAGCGCCGGCAAGTTTATAGGCCGGGTGGTGTTCCAGCCGGATGGCACCGCATTACCGGCTCATTCAAGCGCTTCCCGCCAGGTAAACCTGTAATTATCACCTCCACCAATATGCGCATTGTATAGACTTGTTGCGTAATGATAAGGCCATGACCCTGCAGTTTACCGGCAGCGGTTGCGGGTCGGAAATCGGTATTAACAGCACGGCAGAAGCGGCTGGACAGGCAGAATAGCGGCAACGGTCGCCGCTCATTTCATTAATTTCAATCCATTCTCGTTGATACAAAAAAATGAACCGCCGCTGTATAATAAACAGTAGCGGTTCATTGAATATATAGGGTGTCTGTGGTCTACATGTGACGGCCTCGTCTCATCATGCCAAAGGGACTACAGGTAACTACAAGACCGGCATAAATCTGGCTTAAGCCGTCAACGGGAGCATTGTCCAGTACCTGGTTTTGATTGCTTCTCCATTCCCGGTCTTTAAAACTGCCGGTATAAATGGCCTGTATGCCGATGGAGCATTTATATTTAACCGATCTGGCTGCTACTCCGAGGCCTAGGCGATAGTTAAAAAAGCCATTCCTGAGATCAAGCGAGCGAAGGCTGTTTTGTACGCCCGGTGATTGCAGCACATCATTAAAATCAACGGAAGAATTATCTTTGAAAAACCGGGCCTGGTAAGCCTGGTAACCAAGACCGACCAGCGGGAACAAGGCAATTTTTTCGCTTTTTATAACATCATAGCCAATATCAAGGCCTGCTCCCAGGTACCGGATGGTGCTGCTCCTTTTATCCCGATCGCCACTCATGCTGCTTCCTGCCATCAGGCTTGTCTGTGAAATAAACTGGTGCGTTTCCTTGAACCAGCCGAGTTGAAGTACCCCTGTTGCATTTTTTACTTCCTTATATTGCGGAAAATTGGAGATGCGGCCATTTAAACCATCAAATTTCTGGAAGCTGATGCCTACAGCCCTTGACATTTCGGGAAACGCTTCAGCTTTTTTGTTGTCCTGAGAAAACGCAGGCAGGCTAATACAGAAAACGAACAGTGCAAGGATATTTTTCATAATGCTGATTTTATTTTTATTACAAATGAGTCTATCTAAAGTTTCGTCCTCACTAAAATATTTATCTCAGAATGGTTGCCGGAGCAAACCTGTAGATTTTTTACCGCAATAATCGCTTTTCACAGATCAAATCTACCCATGCGGGTACAACCGTAATATTGGGCAACCTATTCTCACGCTGATGTATACCTCGCCTGCGCTCATCATACCCGTTTAGGGGTCGCTCCCGTGTTTTAGCTGGCGGGGCAATAAGCGAGCACTATGGCCTGCCGCGTCAATAAACCATTGAGGGTTAGCCCTGCGACTACCAGGATATTATCTACGAAGTAAAAAATATCATGCCAGATTAATGTGTTGGCTCGGTAACGGGTAAAGCCGTTCGCGCTTATGGCAACCGCAAGGCTGACGACGGTGACTTGCATAGCCGCAACAACTACCGTTCCAGCTAATAAAACGCTTTTAGGAATGTATGAAGCGGCGCCCCGGTTCTCAGGGATGCAACCACGGCTGACGGTACGGCCTTTGTAATAATTTAGTTGCTTCCGCATCGCCGATTATTTCTTTTCTAACCGGATCGTAGACCAGGGGGCGGCCCAGTTTCATGGAGAGGTTAGCAATAATACAACTGGCGGTGGAAATATGTCCCTGTTCAATGTCCGCTACCGGTTTTATATTCCTGTCTATGGCATCCAGGAAATTGAGCATATGCCCGCGGTTGGCGGGTGCCGTATGTATTTCGATATCGGGTTCGGTTAGGTCGGCCGGGTATTTTTCTTTTTCCAGCACCACATCCCGGTGAATCTTTTCCCCCGCACCGGCGGGGATAAAATCATATTGCATAACGCTGGCGCTCAGGGTACCTTTATCACCATATATTTTAAACGACCAGGGATATTGGGGGTCCGCGTCCGTTCCCCAGGTACGGTGCTGCCAGATACAATTCAGTTTATCGTATTCAAAAAGAGCGCTTTGGGTATCGGAGATATTGCTCTTGCCGGGATTGGGCATATAAATTCCACCGGTTGAACTGATCTTTTTGGGCCATCCCAGGTTTAGCATCCAACGTACGGCGTCAAACATATGAATACACATATCGCCCATGATGCCGTTGCCGTATTCCATAAAAGCCCGCCACCATCCGCGGTGGGGTATTCCATCGTAGGGCCGCAGGGGAGCGGGGCCCGTCCACATTTCATAATCCAGAAAATCGGGAACTGCCTGTAGTGGTGGATTACTGTTGTTGCGCATGTGATAGTAGCAGCACATCTCAACATGCGAAATATTACCTAACAGTCCTGCATCAACGATATTCTTTTTTGCTTCCACCAGGTGGGGGGTGCTCCGGCGTTGTGTGCCTACCTGCACTACCCGGTTGAATTTTCGCGCGGCCGCTACCATGGCCTCGCCTTCCATCACGTCCGTACAGATGGGTTTTTGTACGTATACGTGTGCGCCGGCTTGCAAGGCAGCAATGGTTTGCAGGGCATGCCAATGGTCCGGTGTACCTATGAGTACAATGGCGGGTTTTTGTTCCTGTAACAGCCGTCGGTAGTCGCTGTAGAGGGCCGGCTTTTTTTGCGTCGGCAGCCGCTGGTGTACCATCTCCGCCGCGTGATCCAGCTGGTGTTTATCAACATCACAAAGCGCCACCACTTCTACCGGCGCCACCTGCATCAACCTGAAAAGATCACCTTTGCCATACCAGCCAGTACCTATTAAGGCCACCCGCCGGGTTAGCGGCGGCGCAGAAAAGTCCATGCCCCGGGCACGAAGGGTTGCAAACGCAAGCGCTGCAGAAGCGCCTCTAATAAAATGACGGCGATCAATGCTGGATGACATAGTTGAATAAATGAATTGGTTAGATAAAAAAACGGACGGGCAGGAACCCGGATTAAAGATAGGAAGGATACGGTTTATTCGATCGCAATACTGTATTTAGTAAGCAGGCCGACACCTTCAAAGTTCTGGTCTTCATGGAACACAATCATCGGTTATTTTCTTTGATGCCCCTAAATCTAAATCCTTCTGCCAAAAATGGCCCAGCGGGTTTGTTTAAACACATGTGCGGGTAAGACAAACCACTTAGCGCGATAAAGACAACAGCCCGGCCGTGATTGAATATAAGAAAGCGGCGACAATCTGCGTAACATCTTGTAAATGAACTGATAGTTATGTGTCCCCGCATCCATGGCCGTATTTTCAGAAGCCGGCAGCGCTCGTAGGTTTTCGATAAACATCCGTTTATCTACGATGGAAACTTCAGGATTTACTTGTCGCAGATAAATATTATTGCAAACTTGCACTGCCAACCAGGATGAACATTTTATCAGCTTATCCCGGACGCGAAGAATCCAATATCCTAGTGAGCCGCAAACTAAGTAAACAGCAAACGAAAACCTACCCTCATGAAACGTTATTCAGCCTATGTACAAGCACCAGTTGCTGTGATAAGGCAAACAAAAAAAGCGGCTTTTCTTTACGCCATAAAAATTACCCTGTTAATGGTATCTTTTATGATATCGGGCAAAAATTTTACCCGGGCACAATGTGTGTCGCCCTATATGGTATTCCACAGCCCGGTGCTGATTGCCGGTACCGACAATCAAATCGGCGCTGTGTATCTTTTCCCAGAGGTAATCCCCGGCGTAGATGCGCAGATAAAAGTAGTTGACCTGGTTGGCGGAGCCGCTATCTGGAATATAGATGATAGCACGGGTATTGGCTATTACGACGCTTTTCAACCCTATGTAGTAGCGCCTGCCAATACAACTTCTTATGTTGACTGGGAAATAACCTTTAAGATTGCCGGTACCTCCACGGATACTTCCCTTGCATGTTTTGCCATCACGGGTATTGATGTGGACGGAAACGGTGTAGACCTGCAGGAGTTTATTGAAGCAGCTACACCCGGCAGTTATGCACTGGACCCTAATACCATCCTCAATTTTTCTTTTGACGGCGTACGCAGTAAGGCCATATCACGGATAGACAATATACCGCTGATAGATACGGCACACCGCGAAGCCATGTTCCAGATGAATTTTTCAAACATTTCCACCCTCAAGTACAGAAATGGTGCTATTTCTACCTATGGAGGTGATATGGTACGCCAGACCTGTATCTATTTTAAATCTTTTTTTGATACTTATTCTTTGCTTCTTCCGGTTAAAATGACCAGTTTCAGTGCACAGCCAAAAAACGGATCGGTTCTGCTAAACTGGTCGGCTACCAATGAAAACGATCTGACTAACTATACCGTTCAGAAAAGCACCAACGGCAGCAGCTGGAAGGACATACAAACCGTAAAACCCGGATTCGCGGCTACCAATACTTATTTTGTTACCGACAATGAAAAAAATACCGGGGTTGGTTTCTACCGGATCAAACAAACCATCAGGACGGGGCAAATCGTTTATTCCGCTATAATAAAGGTTAGCCCAGGTGGTTTTACCGGTAGCATTACCAGCAATACCCTGATTAAAAATGCCATTGACATACAGATAAACGCCGCTGCCATCGACCGTTATCAGGTGGAAGTATATGCCATGAACGGCAGCCGTGTAAAACAGCAGCAACTGGCTATATCAGCGGGTTTTAACACCGTCACGGTGGAGATGCCGCCGGCGATATCCAATGGGCTATATGTACTAACGGTTAAGAATAGCCGTGGGGAGTTAATTCACCATGCCAGGCTGGTCAGGAACTGATCAGGGCTCAGACCATTTATTCGTTTTCTCACCATACTTAGTAACAGGGCCCGTTTCTACGGGTCTTGTTTTTTTTGTGCACGCGCCAATAGCGCCAATGTTTTTCCGGGATATTTGGCGGTGGTATGGCGGCTAGCAGGAAATATTATTTTAATTTGAAAATGACGCCAACCTGGAAATCGGTGATATCATAGCCAGCTTCCGCATTAAAACCAAAATGGGGCGTTACAAAATAGGAAGCACCTATAAAAGCCCCAAATACGGGGATGGCCTGGTTCAGGGCATATCGCCGGTCGTCTAAATAATCGTAGTGATGTAATCCGATACCCGGAGCAAAACCAGCATAGGTATCCAGACCGCGCACGCGCCAACCGTAATGCCAGGCGGCTCTAATAGCAATCACCGCGGTATGGCTTCTGTAATCACTATAATACCCTCCGTTTGAAAAGGAGGCGCCTGCCTCGGCACCCAAACTAATGGTGCCCGGTCCGGCATGCCATAATCCCCATTCCACCACGGCTTTCATTCCCAAAGGCGAGCGATAATAATCATCCTTGTATTCACTACCGACACCCAGACCCAGGCTGAGTGTAGTACTGCCAACCCGAAAGGGCGCTATAGACCCGCTGTTGCCCCGGATTCTTCCTGCCTGAGCCAGGGAATCTTCATTAAAACCCAAACAAAATAGAAAACAAAGTACAGAGAAAATTGTCAGCTTTTTCATAACCAGGGCATCGACAAATACAATGCCATCGCAAACTGGCCAGCAGCAGGAAGGGTTGCTGATTACCGCTAGAAACATTCTGGGGAATTTATTTCGCAAAGGACAGAGATAACAGGTGTTGTGTAATCCGCGATGGATTATCCCCGCCAGGTACCGAAACCAGGGTGGAGAATCCGCGGTTTATTTTTTTGTCGCGGCTATCCCCTTGAAGATACAGGTATTGCACGCGGCGGACGGGTGCTGTTGCGGGGCGTGCCCAGCACATCGGTATAAGAACCAGTTCTTTTCGGCCGTATGGAATGATGGAAGGGTGCCATATTTCAACTTTTACCGGACGATCATACAGCGGCGTTACAGCACCTTTGGTTTTTAGTATATCAATTTGATCCCCGGTTCAACCGTTCCGGGGTGCAAACGCCAACAGAATATTCGTCCCTGGCGGAAAGCGCCGACGCAACGGGCAATACATCCCCATAAACAAAAGCATCTTTCATTTGCGCGGCCAGCGGCAGGCGAAGCACCATATCCAGGAAAAAAAACAGCGGTTTTAAGGGCTGAACGATGGAACTTTAAAGATAGCCCTTTATCTTCTTGCTTGTGTTCCTGCTGCTGAACCAGTTATGCCAGCCACAAACAGCAGGAGCTGAAGGTCTTTATCCGCAATAAGCCCTGTTGTTTTCTGAATCGTAAATGTACCTGTTAAATAGCGTAGTTGTTGGTATTGCAATAAATCCAAAAATGGACTTGTTTTACATTATATCCAGTACCTATGAAACTCATGATGTATATTGGCAACGACTTGATAGAAGCCTTTCCGCTGAACCAGGAGAACATTCCCAAACGCGGGTACCTGGGAAGTATCAAACGCAGCCTCAAAGAAAAATACAGCGAATTGATAAGACAGTTTGCTGAGCCGCCGGAATTCCTGGTGATCAATATTTGCCAGTCGCGTTAAGTTCCCGCTCCCGGCACTTTATTAACTTCCGGTTCCATTTAACGCCCCGGGCGGGCCATTCAACCCATCGTCATCCAACCAGGCTTATCTTTTTGCCGGAATCGGCCGCTTCATAAATGCTCATTAATATTTTCATGTCGCGGAGGCCTTCGGGCCCGGTAATATGCGCTGGGAATTTGCCGGTTTCAAGAAAATTTTTGCATATTTCCTCCAGCATGACCGTCTGGTGATGAACAACAGGAAGGTTCAACGGACCTGCACTGGTACTTCCTTTTATGGGGCCATAACTGTAGGCGGGACTCAATTGGATCCATCCTTTTGTTGCCGATACATACAACTGTTCAATATTGGAGCGGTAGGAGCTAAACCCGTTAGTGGTGGCGCCACCCGGAAATTCCATTTGCCAGGAAAGTGATTGTTCCACATCTTTAAAAACAGCCGTATCGGTAATGGGGCCGTACTGTGCGGTTACCCACAGCGGTTCTTCGCCGGTAACATAACGAGAAGCCTGTACGCAATAGATACCAACATCCATCAGGGGGCCGCCGCCCGCCATGGCTTTCTTCAAGCGCCATTGTGTGGGGTCGCCTATGGTGAAACCAAGATTTGTCTGAACAAATTTCACATCACCCACAACTTTCTCGCGGCATTGGCGTACTATCTCTTTTGTAAAAGGTTCGAAGTGCATCCGGTAGCCAATTCCCAATTGGACGTTTGCATCCTCACAGGCTTTGATCATTTCTTCCGCATCTTTTACAGATGTAGACATCGGCTTTTCGCACATCACGTGTTTACCTGCTTTTGCTGCCCTAACCACATATTCCTTGTGCATAGAGTTTGGCAATACCACGTAAATAATGTCGATGTCTTTGTTCTTTGCTATCTCGTCAAAATTCTGATAATTATAAATATTCTTTTTATCGAGGTTGTATTTTTTTGCCCATTCAGTTGCTTTGGATGGCGTGCCCGTTACAATGCCGGCCAGGTAGCAATTACTGGTTTTTTCCAATGCTATCGCCAGTTGGTTTTTAGCATAACTGCCCAGACCTACCAGGGCTACACCCAGTTTTTTTGTATCCTTTGAATGGCTGGTTGCGGGCATCGCCCCGGCATCTAGTGTGGAGAGCGCGGCAATGGTAACACCCAGGCCGCCACTTAATTTCTGCAAAAAATCGCGACGTGTTTGGCTATATGGCATACGTGGAGTTTGAAGGATAAATAATACTCTAATGTAAGAATAACAGGTTATATTCTTCGTGGAATTTTCGGTTTGACCGGCATGATGGCCGGCCACACCGGCGGACGCCCAACTATAAAGGCTTTGAAAATAAAACATCAGATGCCAAGAGCCATCACGCCAATTGCGTATATCATGCGTCCGGGCTTTACAAGTTTGTGCATACACTAAATATAATTTACATTGCGCGGGTATGGCCATCTCGGATATTCCGTATGCCGTTATTTTTGTAAATTGCACCAAAAGTATTGTATGCCAGGTCCAAAACCAGAAATAGAACCACAACCACCAACACAGCCAACACAGCCACCGGTTATCAAGAACAATTAACCCTGCAACTCCAGAGAAGGAGACCTGGGTTTGTGTCTGAGATGAGTAGCCGCTGCAATAATAAAAATCCATTGCTGTTAATGAGTGAACGGGATAGTCATACCGGGTAGAGAAGGTAAGCCGGGTTGCCAGTTGGTTCGGGTTTATTAATGAGTATCATCCAACAGGAATACACATGAAAAAATTACCGGGAAAAGGACCCCTATACCCGTGCTGAAAAAAGCAGCAGGCGCCCAGGATGCCAACACCGGCAGAGAAGTGGCAAATGTTAAGCCCAAGAAATTACCGGGAAAAAAGAAACCGCCCTCCCTGGGTTGAAGATTGTACCAGACAATAACCGTCCGATGCTGCAAGCCGTAAAAAACGCTGCGGCAGATCGGGGGTATCCCCAGGTTATTAGCATCGTTCACTTCTTTCGGTCGGGTAATCAGATCATCGGAATAATATCTCCGAATCTGTCGACTGAAAAAGCGCGATGCCCGATCTTATCCCGTGGTGCCTATGACGTTCGCGTTGAAAGAATTAAAAATGCAAAAATGAAGTAGTATCTGGTTTATTAAATAGTGGAATGCGGAAAAGGAGTGGTTTGTCACTTTGATTTGCTCAGGGAAATATTTAGCTTCGGCACATTTCTTTTAGCCGAACCAAATAGTTTTAGCAAAGGCTCCTGGATGGACGCCTGAACCAATGCCCGAACACGGTCTTCCTGCGGGCAGGGTAGAACTACAATTTGTATTCTTCAATCTTACGATACAGGGTCGTTAGCCCGATATGCAGCAAACGGGCAGTTTCAGTCTTATTGCCCTGGGTATAATTCAATACTTTTTGTATATGTAATTTTTCCACGCTGGCCAATGAAAATGCCGACAATTGGCTATCTCCGTCAAAACCGGGTTGTTGCATTTCATAGGGGAGGTCCCCCACTGTGAGGGTATCGCTTTCCGTCATTATCACGCTTCGCTCAATCACATTTTTTAATTCCCGGATATTTCCACGCCACTGATTTTGTTGCAACACTTTAATAAAATCAGGAGACAATGACCGTATTTTTTTATCGCTTTTAAGTGAGAACAACCTGGCAAAATGTATGGCAAGTGGTTCTATATCTGCTACTCTTTCCCGCAATGGAGGCAATTTTATTTGAAATGCCGCAAGGCGGTAGAATAAATCGCTCCTGAAATTTCCTGCCAGGGATTCTTTTTCCAGGTCGCGGTTGGTTGCCGCAATAATGCGTATATCGGTCTTTGCCGGTTTGGTTTCTCCTACTTTCAGGAACTCGCCGGTTTCCAGTACGCGTAGCAGCCTGGCTTGTAATTCTATGGCCATTTCGCCAATTTCATCAAGGAAAAGCGTTCCGGTGTGTGCTTCTTCCATCAACCCTTTTTTATCTTTTAGCGCTCCTGTAAATGCACCGGCCTTATGCCCGAACAGTTCACTTTCGAGCAGATCTTTGCCAAATGCGGAACAGTTAAGCGCCACAAAAGGTTTGTTATTTCTTTTGCCGGCCTGGTGAATGGCTTGTGCAAATACTTCTTTACCGGTGCCTGTTTCGCCCAATAATAAAACCGAAGTATTGGTGGGTGCCACTTTTTTTGCCAGTTCAATAGCCGCGGCACCGGCTTTTGAATGAACCAGAATGCTTTCAAAAGAATATTTTTTGCCAACCTGTTGCTCTAACTGCTGTACCCGTTTTGCAAGTTGCACCTTATCAAAGGCTCTGTGCAATAAAGGGATGATCTTGTTATTGTCATCGCCTTTGGTAATATAGTCAAAAGCGCCGTTTTTTATCGCCAGAACACCGTCGGGGATATTGCCATAGGCCGTCAGTAATATGACTTCTGCCAGTGGCTGCTTTTCTTTGATTTCCCTGATTAAATCCACGCCATTTCCATCGGGAAGTTTTACGTCGCAAATGACAACGTCAAAATCTCCCTGGGTCAGCTTTTTTAGCGCTGATTTTGCATTATCGGCCTGCACTACCTCAAAGCCTTCCCCTTCCAGCCCTATGATACGGGCCATGAGATTACGTAATTTTTCCTCATCATCTATTAACAATACCCGCTTCATGCTCCAATAATTGTGGGGGCGAAGGTAGATATAAAAATTAATGCCGGGTGGGCATTCAATGACAGCCGTGGTTGGGAGTTTATAGTCAATCCGGCAGTCCGTGGATGGAATTGGGAACTGATCAAAATAATGAAGTGCTAACTTATTAACATGACTCGTCATTGCGAATGAAGATCCTCGTTATTGCAATGTTTTATTCCGCAGTCGGGGTGTCAATGTAGGCGAAGGCACCGACCTTGGAAGCAGCAAAATTATTGCTGAATAGGGTGAGCCGCCCGAAGAAAGGGCGACCCACCCGCTAGTCGTCAATATGAATAAAATGATGCAGGTTGAAAAATAGTTCGTCGGCGAAGGGCAATGACCATGGAAGCAGCAAAATTATTGCTGAATAGGGTGAGCCGCCCGAAGAAAGGGCGACCCACCCGCTCGTCGACTTTAGAAGGGTTGATGAGAACATCGACCAAAGGGAGGTCGTATGGCCCGGTGAAGGGCATTCACAGCACGATGGCTATAATACTTCCAGGCCCGCCAGTCGGTATGGTTGCAATAATTCATGACCAGGCTCCAGCTCGGTGATCAGGGTGTCAATGTCACCAATATTGCAAATATGTATGGGCTGAAATGAATTAAGTTTTTCTGAGATGGTCAAACACACCGTTTTCTGGGAAGATTCTATCATTGCTTTTTTTACCTGCACCACGTCCCAGTCGCTGTCTGTAATGCCATGAGTTGGATCAATGGAATTAACACCCATCAGGCATAGATCGGCCTTTATCTGTCTTATTTTGGCAATGGCATCGCCTCCCACCGTAATCTTTGAATTTTTGGATACCTTATCGCCAATCAGTATTACTTCAATACTTGGATGTTGTAAATATTCCAGTACGGCGGGTACGCTGCCTGAAATAAACGTAGCTTTTAACCGGGGCGGAAGCATTTTTGCTATTTCCAGTATGGTAGTACCACCCGTAGTCAGTACAAACATGCCGTCCTTGATAAGCGCTACTGCTTTCTGCGAAATAATTTTTTTCAGATCATGCGCATAAGTCTTTACCACCGGATTACCGGTATAATTAAAGGAAAGCGAAAGGGCGCCCCCATGCACTTTAATGATCCGGCCTTCGTCCGACAGTTCTTGTAAATCGCGTCTAACGGTATCTTCAGAAACCTTCATTTCATCACTCAGGCTGGCGGACAATACCTTGTTGTGCAGGTTTACCTGGTGCAGTATAAATGCATGGCGTTCTTTTTTAAGCATCTTGGGTTAGTATTGGGCGACAGGCGACTGTAAACAACATACGCAATCGTAAATGGCTTTTCTGGGTTGCCTCCGCCGGTAAAATCAAAACGAATGATAGCAATATGAGATATTAGAGGGCAGGTTCAAAAGGGAGGATCAACAACATACAAACTTGCCGTTTCAAAATTAAGCTAAAAAATTGCAGAAAATCGCTAAAAACAAAACAACCCTGAGGCATTTTGCTGAGGTTATACTATACCGGTTATTAATTCTTATTGTTTGGGATGGTTGCCGGTTTGAAAAAGCGGGATCTGTAGGGGGCAAACATCATCCAGTTGCGGACGGGGTAAGGCAGACCGCATAAATAATGGCGTTTTTGCTTACTGGATGGTGAAGCGGGCGGTCAACCCAAAAGCATCCGGTACAAAATTAATGCGCGGTATGATATCCAGTTCCGGTTTCCAGTCGAGCGAAAGATTAAGCGGAATGTTCTCAAATTTATAATCCAGGCCAACCACACCCGTGGGACCCAGGTAGGTATCATGATCCTGAAAGCCAATATAACCACCACCACCGTAATACCATTTCAGACCGGCCGTTGCATTCAGCGGGGTATGGATCTCATATAAGCCACCAATGCCAAAACGACTTCCGCCAAAAGAAACCAATGCGTCAACGGCGCTGTTTTCGCGAATAAAATATTTTACGGAAACGGAATTGCTAAGGGTGGGAGAGGCGTTGCTGAACCGTATGCCCAAACCCAGTTTGTAATCCTGTGCGTGCAACGATGCAATGGATAAACTGCCGGTTACAAAGAGGACTATCATTAATTTGTGCATGGCTGTATTATTTAGAACAGTAGAACGAAAAAATGGTGCCTGGTAACACGGGCACTGTTATAAAACGTTGTTAATTGACTATTGGGATGCGCAATCGCCGGTGGGTACAGCCGATACATGCACCGCTAACTTTAATTCCCAAACAATTCAAACTTCGATTTAGGCCGCCGTTCTTCCCGCCATTTAAAATTGCGTAACAGCTTTTTGTCGTCCGGTGTTTGTTTAAAAGGGTACATGGTTCCGGTGACATCTCTTATAAAAACAACTTTTTTAAGTTCCTTGTTTTCAAAACGCATGTCTATGATATCGCCACTGGCATTGTTAACGCCAACAATGGCATCGCTTTCATCTTTGGCGTAGTAGATGCTTTGCGCCGGCGATCCCTTTGAACGCATATAATCAATGGCGCCGTCTTTAAAATAACCATTGATTGTTTTGCCGCTGATCTGGTTGTACATGTTTTTGCCCGATTTATTGATGGCAAAACCGTTTTCAAAAGCATATAGCTGGTCGGCTTTTTTATTTCTTGTAAACAGGTAAATGGTATCACCGGTTACCTGGCTGCCGCTGGCCCAAACAACAGGGTTGGTAAACAGCCGGAACGTGGAATCGCTGGCGGCATAAAACAAACTGTCGCAGACCGCCTGCAACGAATCAGAAAAAATGCGCACATGGTGAAAGCATTGAAAATAGCGGATATCGCCGGTGTCTTTTGCCGGAACAACCGTTGTTGTGCGGATGGTATCCCGGATGAGTTCCTGGTACGCGGAATCCCGAATATCTGCCACCCTGGCCGAATATAGGGTGTCTGCGGTTATATAAATCGAATCTTTGTCCTGCTGTATAATCAGGAGCGGGTGCTGGGTGGCCAGGAAACTCTTTTTCTTTTTGTCTGCAAAAAACGAATTGGAGAGTACTGAGATCTTCTGCACCGTATCTATATAAACCGCATTCCCGTGAACGGTGATCTGCCCGGTGGAATCGTCGTTAAAAATATCATCGCCGGTAACGGTAACGCCTTTGCCATCATTGATCACGGCTCGTTTGCCAAAGGTGGATCGCTTGCGTTTCATATCGTAGTTTCCTTCGGTGGTTACAATATTGGCCCCGGAACTGTCTTTTATATAGGTTTTGGTGATAAAAGTAGCCAATTGAGATTCGGTATTGTACAGCAGCGAATCCGTGTCCAGGTTGGTTTTTGGATCGCGCATTTTCACATTCTTTTTAAAATACACATCTTTGAGGTCGCCGTAATAAGTAGCTTCCTTACTGGTGATCACGGTGGTACCGTTTACAATTTTTCCTCCGGTGGTATACACGCCTATTTTTTCCCGGGTATTGTATTGCAGCTCATCGGTGGTGAGTACGATCTTACCGTCTGTCAGACTCACCTTCTTTTTGAGGGTGGCTTGTTTTGTATCAATATGGTAAATCAGGTATTGGGAATAGATCTGAACACTGTCTGCATTGTTGATATGCACATTGCCAAAGGCTTCGAGAATATTGTCTTTTTTGTTGATCACGGCGCTGTCGCAGTAAAACAGGGTGGTTTCCTGTTGCAAGGCCACGTTGCCGGCCAGCATTTGCAGTTGTGTAACGGAATCAATTTTTTTAAACCGCAGGCGGTCGCTATGCAATTGCTGAACAATGCTGATGGTATCGGCGCCCGGCCTGGCCAGTGTGTCCTGTGCAGCAACGGGGACACTGTAAGCCAGCAGGAGTATACAACAACCGGCAAGAAATTTTAGCATCAATTATTTTTTCGGTAATGGGTTACTGGTAGAATCATCCAGTAGCGGTGCCGTAAGTGCGCCTGTTCTGTCTTTTTTGCCACCAAATACGCTAACGTTGACATACCGTTTTGGATGTGTTCTGAAATCATCCAGCAAAATATTCAATTTATAAGAGGTGCTTTCCAGGTTCCTGTATAATTTGGGATCATTTAACAAAAGACCCAGGGATCCGTCCTTGCTATTGGCTTTGGTCAATACGGTTTTCAGTTCATTGACCGTACCCTGGAGGCTTGCCAGGGTCTCGTCGATTTTCATATTTGCAAATATGCCGCTGGCCTTTGAGAGGTTGGCGAGAGTGGTGTCGATGGTAGTATTGTTTTTTGCCAGGTTGGCGGTAAACAGGTTTACATTCACCAGCGCCTTTGCCAGCGTACCCGTCTGGGCATTCAGCAATTTCTCCAGTTCAACGGAACTGGACGTCAGGTTAACCACAATGGCATGAAAATTATTCTTGGTAGCGGGGTCAAAATAGGCGCCCAACACTTTTAAAAGGGAGTCCAGTGATTTCACAGCGTTGTTTACGGAACCCAGGGCAGGGTTTAGGGAGGCTTTTAACCCTTCAATCAGGCCGGGGCTGTTTTGGGTGAGCAGGGTATCGCCGTTTTTCATCATCTCTTTGCCGTCGCCCTTTGTTATGGTAAGTGAAGCCGCACCCAGGAGATCGGAGCTGATACTGGCAAATGAATTTGTTGGTATGTCGATGTCTTTTACCAGGTTAATGGTTACCACGATAGCGTCCAACTCGCGGTTCTTCTCATGCATTTCATAGACTTTTCCTACCTGCAAACCGTTTATGGTAACGGGGTTGGCTACGTTCAACCCGTCTACTTTTGGAAATACCGCGTAAATTTCTGTTTTTGCCTTGCTTAAAATATTCTTTCCTTTCAAGAAATTAAAACCAAGTATTAATAGGATAATGGATATCGCCGCCAGCGCACCAACTTTGGTTTCATTAGAAACTTTCATGTACAGGATATTTGTGAATAAATGGGTTCGGTCAGATTATACTGCTGCAAACCTACAGGAAATTGATGAAAGAACGCCTGTGCAAGAGGCAGGCGGACTGGCGAACAAAAATAAAAGCGGCTATACCGGGCAGAATGTATAGTATTATGCCGCTTATGCAACGGATAGCATACGGCGTACGCATATAAAGCGGATTGTACAAGCCTTATTGGTTACCGGATGCAGACCTGGCACCGCCCTTGCCATCGTTGACTTGTTTGTATTTTCTGAAAGCCTCCACGATATCGGTTACCACTTCGTCCTGGCCTTTGTTACTATTGAGGTATTCTTCTTCTTCTTTATTGCTGAGAAAACCAATTTCTACCAGTATGCTGGGCATGCCCGTAGCCTGTAAAACCTGTATGCCCACATCGCGCTGTTTCACGCCATAGCTAACGCGGCCGCTGTTTTTAAATTCATCTTCCACCATGGAAGAGAGGATATAGCTGTTTGTAAAAAATCTTTTTTCGTATAACTGTGTACGGATGATCCATTCCGGGGAATCCGAATTAAAGGCGGAAGCTTCCGCTGTGCTGTCTTCCAGGTTCTCGCCGCTGGTTTCATCATTGCGGTTAATGGCTTTGTATTTGTCTTCCTGTTTTGCGGCCTTCCATATATAAGTTTCAGTGCCTATTCGGGTGTTCTTTACCCAATAAGACTCATAGATAGGCTCCATGATAGACTTTTTTCTTTTTTTCTTACCGCGGCCTACCATAACGGTTTTCCTCCGGTGGCCTATCACCCGTTTGGCATACCAGCCGCCGGCGGGCTGACGGGTAGCATTGCAATGGATGCTAATAAACAGATCGCCTTTAGAATCATTGGCAATCCGGGCCCTGTTCTGCAGGTCATCCCGTAAATTGGTGGCATTGCCGGAACAATCATCGGTAGTACGGGTATACACTACCCTGATATCCGGGAATGCATTTTTGATAGCTTCTCCCAGTTTTAAAGACACTTCCAGGGTTACATTTTTTTCGGTTGAAATAAGTCCGCGTGTGCCCGGGTATAAACCACCATGACCAGGGTCTATGATAACTGTTTTGATGGCAGACAACTTGCCCGGCCCGGTATGCACAGGCGGGTGCGAACTGAAAGCGGAACCTATAATGATTATTGCAATAACACAGCAGATAACTGAAAATCTTTTCATCATGCTTCAAAAAATCTTTTTAGGAGTTTGATAATCTTCACATTATCTTATAGAGTGAAGCGTTATTTTTGCCTCATTGTAACTATGAACAACAAATCCAAAGGTAACTCAAAATATGTTGCAGTCATTGCCCTGGCGGTAATGCTTTGCAGTATAACGTTGTTCAGCGCTTCAAATTATGCCGCCCGACCGTTTTTTTACACCGCTTTAACAACCGGGGTGGACACGGTTCCGGCAAGGATAACCGCAAATGACACCTCGGCGCCTGACGGAAAAGACAGTTCCCGGGTCAAAGATACTACCGGCGGACGTTTGCAAAAAGTTGACAGTTTTGAGGTAAAGGTTTCCAAGGACTCGCTGGATGCGCCCGTATCATATGAAGCCACCGACTCCATGGTCATGCAGGTGCCCGAAAAAAAAATATGGCTGTACAATGAAGCCAAGGTGAATTATAAAGACATCAAATTGAACGCGGGCATCATTAATCTCGACCAGGGTACCCAGATGGTTCACGGTTATTATTTTCTTGACACGGCTGGCAAAAGAATCGGCCTGCCAAAATTTGAACAGGGCGAAAGCAATATGACGGTTGATACCCTCAACTTCAATTTTAAAAACCAGAAGGGATATACCAGCAACAGTTATACCACCCAGCAGGAGATGTTTGTACACGGCGAAAAGATGAAGAAGATATCGCCCACCGAATATTTTGCCTACCGGGCCACCTTTACTACCTGCGACCTGGATACCCCGCATTTTGCCTTTCGTGCAAAAAAAATGAAGCTGGTAAACCAGAAGCTGGCAGTTACCGGGCCCATTCACCCGGAGTTTGAAGGAGTGCCCATACCCATTTACCTGCCCTTCGGTTTTTTTCCCCTCTCCACCGGCCGCCACTCCGGACTGTTGCCACCCACCTTCACCGCCAATGACCAGTTTGGCATTGGCCTGGAGAACGGAGGTTACTATAAAGTGCTGAATGATTATTTTGACGTCATGCTCCGCGCCGATGTGTATTCGTATGGGGGGTACCGGCTGAATATAACGCCCACCTACAGGGTAAAATACCGGTACCAGGGTTCGATGACCTTCAGCTATCAGAATACCCGTATACTCGCCAATTACGGCAAACAGGAATTTACCTCTAACAAAAGTTTTAACCTCTCCTGGAGCCACACGGTAGACAGTAAGGCCAGGCCCGGCCAGACGTTTTCGGCCAGCGTAAATGCGGGTTCCACCAAGTACAACCAGTACCTTACAACCAACCCTACCCGTAATTTCCAGAACCAGTTAAGTTCGTCCATTGCCTATTCAAAGAACTGGGAAAATAAATACAATCTTACAGTAACGGCTAACCATAGCCAGAACAACAATACCGGTCTTATCAATTTCAACCTGCCCACCATCGGCTTCACGGTCAATACCCTTTATCCGCTGCAAAAAAAGGAAATGGTGGGAACGCCGAAATGGTGGGAGAAACTGGGGATAGGCTTAAACACCAATTTTGCCAACCAGGCTTCCATATACGATTCTTTGTTCAGCTTTAAACGCCTGCTGGATACTACGCAGTGGGGCGCGCAGCACAGCATTCCCATCAGCATCGCATTGCCCGCCTTGGGCCCTTTCCAGATATCACCGGGCGTCTCTTTCCGCAACAACTGGTATTCCAGGAAGATAACGCACTATTACGACAAGACAACAGACACCCTGTTTAACAAGGTTGAAAAAGGGTTTTACCAGTCCAGCGATATGTCGTTTAGCCTGGGGATTAACACGGCTCTTTTTGGTATGCATGAATTCAGCAAGACCAGCCGGCTAAAGGCCATCCGGCACGTGGTGCGACCTACCTTCAGCGTTAGTTATAACCCGGGTATGGCGGCAAAAGATTATTACCGGCCGGTCATCGACAGTGCTGGTCATGTTTCGCCCAATTATGTTTCCTACTATGAAGGAAGTATCTACGGTTCCCTGACGCGTGAAAAATTCGGGGGGATCAGTTTTGGAGTTGACAATAACCTGGAAATGAAACTGCGTTCAAAAGACAGTTCGGTAGAAGATAAAAAAATAAAGCTGATAGACGGTTTTGGGTTTAACGGAAGTTATAACCTGATGGCAGATTCTTTCCAACTTTCCAATATTTCCCTCTACCTGCGTAGCACCCTGTTTGAAAAAATAAATATCACCGCCGGCGCCAACCTGGACCCCTACCAGCGCGATTCCGTGGGCAACCCCATTAATAAATATGCCTGGAGCGGCACTAAATTCAGCCTGGGAAAGATCACTAACGGTAATATTGCCATTTCCACTTCGTTTAAAAGCAAACCAAAGGATAAAAAAGCGGATTCCCTTCAGAACTCCGCTTTTGCCTCGGCACAGAACAGCGCCGCACCCCTGACGCTGGAAGAACAGCAGGCGCAGTTGAATTATATAAGGAGCAACCCTGCGGAATTTGCGGATTTTAATATAAACTGGTCGGTAAACATTTCCTATTCATTGAACTTCAGTCGCCAGTTAACCAGTGATTACCGCAGCTACAAAACGATCATCAATTCAAATATCAACCTGAGCGGTGATTTTAACCTGACACCGCAATGGAAAGTAGGTCTCAATACCTATTATGATTTTAACGGTTCCGGTCTTCAGAATGTAACGGCTTTTATTTCCAGGAACCTTCATTGCTGGCAGATGTCCATCAATGTATATTCCGGGCTTACCAAGGGGTTTAATTTCACCATCAGTCCCAAGTCCGGTCTGCTGCGCGATTTAAAGATCAACCGGTCCAGGTATTTTTACAACGGTGCCTACTGAACTGAGCCAGAACTTTTCCAAAGTTTTGAACTTTGGAAAAGTTGAGCAGCCCCGAACTAAATGTAACAGCTTTTATTTCCAGGAACCTTCATTGCTGGCAGATGTCCATCAATGTATATTCCG
>JBDTVE010000150.1:0-2786 GCA_040007355.1 Bacteroidota bacterium
GCCGGTGCCTTTATCACCATTACCATGACCGGCATGGACCAGGAAATGATGCAGAAGAATATCTCTGTAAAGCGATTAAAAGATTCACAGAAAAATGTGGTAACCCTGGGTGTTATATTCCTGCTGGCGATTATGCTGTTTCTTTTCCTGGGCGGTCTTTTGTATTTATATGGGGAATCAATAGGCGGTCATTTTGTATCAGGGTCACAGGGCGTCAAAACCTTCCTGATAGGCAGCCAGGATGCAACAGGTGATAAAGTGTTCCCGGCAATTGCACTCGGCCATATGCCACCGCTTGTTTCCGTTATATTTATTATTGCACTTATTTCAGCTTTATTTCCCAGTGCAGATGGTGCCATTACCGCGCTTACTTCTTCCTTTTGTATCGATATTATTGGCATCCAACGGAGATCCGATATGGACGACATTACAAAAAGAAAAATACGGCAGCGCGTGCACCTAGTTGTGGCAGCCGTTTTTCTTGTTTTTGTACTGGTATATAAATGGGTAGACAATCCCAGCATGATAGGGTTAATACTTATCATTGCCGCCTATACTTATGGTCCTTTGCTGGGTTTGTTTTCTTTTGGCATACTCACCAAACGACAGGTGCGGGATAGATGGGTGCCGGTTGTTTGCATTTCGGCACCCATAGTCTGTTTTATCCTTGATTTTTACCAGAAAACTTTCTTTGGCTCATTTAAGATAGGACTCGAGTTGCTTATCATCAACGGTCTGCTAACCTTCCTGGGCCTGCTGATTGTCTCAAAAAAAGCGTTGGCTGTATAAACTAAAAACCCGATTTAAACGTTTTATTCATGAATGCCATCGCATTCCGTTACAAACGGAAAGGATGGCATTCATTGTCTTTATGAACTGCACGGGCTGGTGTTTTCCCTGGCTTCAAAAACAGGCGGACAATGATTATCATGTAAGGATAAACCCTAAACTCTGATGTATGAATGATACGATTAAGCTGAACAAGCAACGCAGGTGGAGTGAATCAAAAGCACAAAGCAGCTGGCAGATCTTTAAGATTATGGCGGAATTTGTGGATGGCTTTGAAGTTCTGGCAAAATTGGGACCCTGTATTTCGATATTTGGAAGCGCCCGTACAAAAGAAGAAAGCCCCTATTATGATCTGGCGGTGGACATAGGCAAACGATTGGCAGAAGAAGGCTTTGGCATTATTTCAGGGGGCGGCCCGGGTATTATGGAAGCTGCCAACAAAGGGGCACAGCTGGGAGGCGGTAAATCCGTTGGCCTGAATATTGAATTACCCTTTGAACAGGAATCAAATCACTATATAGACCGCGATGCCAACCTTGGTTTTAATAACTTTTTTGTTCGGAAAACGCTTTTTACAAAATATTCACAGGGATTTGTAATGATGCCGGGTGGATTTGGCACCATGGATGAATTTTTTGAAGTAGCTACCCTGATACAAACGGGTAAAATGTCACAAGTGCCCCTGATACTGGTGGGCAAAAAATACTGGGGCGGTCTTATGAGCTGGTTGGAAATGGTGATGATGGAAGAAAAAAATATTTCCATGGCCGATCTGAATTTACTGGAAATGGTTGACACGGCCGAAGAAGTGGTAGCACATGTGCTGGATTTTTATACCAAACACTCGCTGCAGCCCAATTTCTAAACAATTCCCGTTTATGGGTTTCCGGGCGTCTGGCAATAACAAATAACCACGAACTTTAGGATTAAACCATAAACGGATATGGATCTTATTCATCCCCTGGTACAGGCCTACGCGGAGCAATTTACCACGCCGGAAAGCGGCCTGCTTCAACAAATTAATCGGCAAACCCAGGCACACCCGCAGGCGCGTATGTTAAGCGGCCACCTTCAGGGCAAATTCCTGGAAATGATCAGCCTGATGCTGCAACCGCGGCGTATCCTGGAAATAGGCAGTTTTACAGGGTACAGCGCGCTTTGTCTTGCCAAAGGGCTGGTGTCCGGCGGACTCCTCCATACCATAGAATTGCGTGCGGAGGACGCGGCGCTGGCAAGGCAAAATTTTAACTTGTCGGAAGCAAAGGATAAAATAATTTTGCACACCGGAAATGCGTTGGATCTGGTGGTATCACTCCGGGAGGAATGGGACCTGGTGTTTATAGATGCCGACAAAACCGGCTATATTGAATATTACCGGCTAGTATTGCCCCGACTGAGAAAAGGCGGTGTTATTCTTGCAGATAATGTACTGTTTCACGGCGAAGTGCTGCAGGAACCGCTGAAAGGCAAAAATGCCAAAGCAATACAGGCCTTTAATGAGTATGTACAACAAGATGCCACCGTAGAAAAAATATTGCTTACCATACGCGACGGAGTAATGCTGATAGTTAAAAAATAAATTGTAAGATGCAGCTAAGGGTTATTTTGATTTTTTTACTGGTGGTGTCGGCCGTGAGGACCCGCGCCCAACGGGTAGATGATATTATCACGTATATAAATACCTATAAGGAAATTGCTATAGAAGAAGAACAGCGTACCGGCGTGCCGGCCGCTATCAAACTGGCCCAGGGTATACATGAAACCCAGGCAGGTACCAGCGAACTGGTAAGAAAATCCAACAATCATTTTGGCATCAAATGCAAAAATACCTGGACCGGCGACAAAGTTTACCACGACGATGACGCGCGTGCTGAGTGTTTCCGCAGCTATGACCGGCCCGAACAGTCCTATAAAGATCATTCTGATTTTCTAAAGGGCAGCCCCCGGTATGCATTCCTGTTCCAACTGGATCCAACGGATTATAAAAGCTGGGCTAC
>JBDTVE010000151.1:0-4680 GCA_040007355.1 Bacteroidota bacterium
GGGATTTGGATGGATTCTTCTAGGGATTTGGATTATCGTTCTTGCTGATACAAAGATGTAAAAAGTATAATGGCCAATTAAATTAATTCGGCCCCAGGGCATTTTCCTTCGATGAATGGTACAAAAACCAAGATAAAATGGTTGGTGAAGACGCGGTACATGGGGCAAAAGTAAAACCAGCCTGTTGCACCAGGGCAGTGAGTGACCCGGGCTATTATCCTTCCAGTGCCCGGTTTAGAAAAACAACCAGGGGTTGTAAGGCAGCCATGGCTTCCAGGGTTGTTTTTATTAGTTCGCTGGAAACAACCGCCGCATCATCCAGTTTTGTCATGGCAATAAAGCTTTTTAGTTTTATATACCCCGCGGCAGGATTGTCTTTCTCAAATCCCCGGGGCAGATTTACCAGGCTGGTTTCGGTGGTTCTCTCCAGGTCACTGTATATGCCGACAAATTTTCGGGCGCCGATGATCTTGCTGAACTCATCAAAACAATAATCCACTTCCTGTCTGACTTTTTTCAGGTCGGTCGCGAGCGGCATCCAAAGACCGCCTCCTACAAAAGAGGCGCCCGGCTGGCAATGAAAATAATAACCGGCGTACACAGATTTTTTGCCGCCGCGGTTGATACTGGCGCCAAAATTATTTTTATACGGTGATTTGTCTTTTGTAAACCGTACGTCTCGGTTAATGCGAAAAGTGCATTCGCTGGCTTTCAGTTCGCAGATGCTGTTGTCTTTTTTACCGTGCCGGTTGATAACCGTTTGTATAAAAGCCGCAAAATCGGTTTTGGCATTTTCGTAGACCGGCCGGTTCTTTTCAAACCAGGGCTTATTATTATTTTTCTGCAGGTCTTTCAGAAATTTTATAGTAGTTGTTTGCAGCATAGATGTTTTCATTGATAAGTTACAGCAGGTGTATCTGCAAGCGGCCCATGGTCTCCTAACTCAATTGTTTTTACCGTTGCAGCACAAATATTTCCGGGCACAAAAATAAAGGGTGATTTGTAAAAATCACCCTTTGAATCAGATTTGGTCATGCAATACGTTATTTCCTGACACGCCCCCAGTTTTCACCGCTTTTAATGCGGTACATGGTCATTTCACTTACACCATATTTCTCCGCCACTTTTTTAATGGTGAGTTTTCTTTTTGGATTGGTAAGTGTTTTCTTAATAGACTTTACCTGAGCGGCTGTAAGCTTTAGCCCCACCGTGCGGTTTGCCTGCACCTTTTTGTAGGCAATTTTAGCGGGGCTTTTTTGCTGGTGATCAATCATTGTTTCCAAGGTTGACCACTGCAGATTTTTACTGCTGTTATCCATTTTGTTGTGGTTAACATGGATAACATACTTGTGTTTGTTACCAGGTTTCTTGTTAAAGAGCCTGGCAATTTCCCTGTGAATGTACAACGTGCCGTTGTTTTCCGGACGGTGCAGGTTTAGGGTTTTGTAACCGGTGGTAATGGAGCCTTGCAACAGTTTTCCATCTTGCAGCACATGGTCTTTGTAACTGGCAATACGCCCGTGAGAGGATAAGGCGTATTTGTTCCGGAGCTGCTTCCATCCGGGAAACTGAAGGGGTTTCCATACTTCGGCGGACAGTGCTTTTATCATGCCTGGTATTTTTTTAAAGTTACAGAAATATTACAGCTTAATATTTTATTTCTTTTATTCGTGGCACCAGGGCCTTTACCGATTAAAATGTAACCATAGCCGTTGGTATGCTCTGCCGGCCCTGTTCTAATACCGGTTTCGGCTTACCTGCCCACCAGCCGCAAAAACTCCTGTTCTGTTAGTACCTGTATGCTGGTAATCTTTTTGGCTTTCTCCAATTTTGACCCGGCTTCTTCGCCGGCTACCAGGTAATTAAGCTTGCTGCTCACCCCGCCCAGCAGTTTGCCCCCGTTGGCCTCCACCAATTCCTCTGCTTCGCTCCTTTTCAGTTGAGCCAGCGTTCCGGTAAACAAGAATGTTTGCCCGGTCAGGTTGCCCTCCTGCGCAGTGGTTTGTTTATTGCTCCGAAGGTTTACGCCGGATGCTTCCAGTTGCCGGAGCAGTTCCAGGTTATCCGGGGTATGGAAGAATTCGTAAATACTGCCTGCTACTTTCGGGCCAACATCCTCCAGGTTTAGCAAGTCTTCTTGTGAAAGCGCTGCTGCTTCCGGTAAATAATGGATCGCCCGGGCCAGTATTTTAGCTGTTGTTTCGCCCACGTAGCGTATGCCCAGCCCGAATATAACGCGGTGCAATGGTTGTAATTTTGATTTTTCGATGGCAGCACTAAGGTTATCAATGGATTTCTTCCCAAATCCCTCCTGTTGTGATATGGCGCCAAAGTCAATATGGTAAATACCGGGAATGCTTTTCAATAACCCCAGCTCATAGAATTTTTTTACGTTGGCTTCGCCAAAACTGCGTATGTCCATGGCATCCTTGCTTACAAAATGGATGATGCGCTCCACCACCTGGGCGGGGCATGCGGGATTATTGCAGCGCCAGACGGCCTCGGCTTCCGGTTTTACCAGCTTATGGCTGCATACCGGGCATTTGAGGGGAAATACCACCGGGGTTTCAGTGCCATTGCGTAGTTCGGTCAGCGGTTTCACAATATAGGGAATTACATCACCTGCTCTTTCTACCAGCACCGTATCACCAATCATCAGGTCCTTTTCTTTTATTACATCTTCATTGAACAGTGAAACCGAGCCCACCATTACCCCGCCAATGGGCACGGGGTCAATTTTTGCCACGGGCGTAACTGAACCGGTTCGGCCCACCTGGAACGCTACCGACCGCAGTTTGCTGGTACCCTGTCTTGCTTTGAATTTGTAGGCAATGGCCCAGCGCGGGTGGTGGGTGGTCTGACCCAGTTTATCCTGTAGTTCAATGCTGTTTACTTTGATCACCATCCCATCAATTTCGTAGGGAAGTTCGTCTCGGCCACGTTCAAACTCATTTGCATACTGGATTACCTCCCGGATGTTTTTAAAAACCTTTTTTTCTTTTACCGGGCTCCGAAAACCCAGGTTCCAGAGCATTTCCAGGGCATTGCTATGGGTAGACAGCGCAGCCTCCCCTTTTTTCTCTGTCTGCATGTCCAGACCATCGGTCGTATAATAGCTGATATGGTAAAGAAAGGCTTCCAGGTTTCTTTTTTTTACTTCCGCCGGGTCCTTTATGCGAAGAGAGCCCGAGGCGGCGTTGCGGGGGTTGGCCAGTGGTGGCAGGCCGGCAGCGGCCAGGTCCTCATTGTATTTTTTAAAACTTTTTTTACTCATCAGTACCTCGCCGCGGATCTCTATCTGCTGTACGCCATAATCAGAAAAAGCGGCCGACAAGGGAACTGATTTTAATTGCCTGATATTAGTAGTAATCTCATCGCCCTGGACCCCATCGCCGCGGGTAGCAGCCCGGGTTAACAAATCGTCTTCATAAATCAATGAAATACTGGCGCCGTCAAACTTAGGCTCCGTGCAGTATTCCACGACTGTTAGCCCGCTGGCTTCCTGCACCTTCCGGTCCCAGTCAAGCAGGTCTTCCGCGTTATAGGAATTCTCCAGTGAAAGCATGGCTACCAGGTGCTGTACCGTCGGAAAATCCCTGGTAAGCCCACGGGCAACCCGCTGGGTGGGAGAATGACTATTGAGCAAAGCCGGGTTTTCCTCTTCTATTTTTTCCAGGGCTTTGTAAAGCTGATCATATTCATAATCGGCCAGCAGTGGATCGTCCATTATATAGTAGCGATATTCATGAAAACGCAACACTTTCCGAAGGTCTTCAATGGCTGTTGGCTTAATGTGATGATGGCCGCTGCTTTCGTCCATTAGTTTTTTGGTGAGCTTTTGCAGGGCCTGTGTTTGCACGGCAGAATACATGGTTCGGTAATTTGTACCATAAAATTAAGGGAATGACAAGGACTTATTTTTCCCGGAATTTTGACTTTACCGGACAACCGGTCTGTTGTTTTCAGGCTGCCCGTAAAAAATGAAGTATTGGTGCACCGAGTGGTTCGCGCGCTGGTTATCTAAGGCCTGCCATCCAACCCGGATATATAAACGCTATGTTGACGAACACATTCATTTTGTGCAAACGGCACTAAAACGGGGAAGGCGCAGCGGTAACTATCCGGGAGATTGGTTAACCGGTAAAACCGTATGACGCTTATATTGAAATTATGCAACCAGGAGCTGCTGCCGATGAATATAAGAATGTTTTAGATTTGAAAAAAAGCAGCAGATGCAGAACCGAAGCATGCTATCCAGTACCATTATGCCAGTACTATGTTATTTCAATGTTGAGGCGGCCATTGACTGGCTCAGCAATCATTTTGGATTTACAGAACGCTGGCGGGTGGGCAATCACCATACGCAAACTGAGTTTTGAAGACGGCACCATTGCCATTACGAAATCTCAGGCTATTTTCTGCATCGCTATTTCAGTTTTTTTAAAAGACGGTTGCAGGGAACGCAATACATAATTGTCCTTGTTTGCAGCACCCGGAGTCAGCAGGCTGAGGGTTGCCCAAAGGGAAGCAACAGGCCAGCCAACAATGGATATCTGCAGTGCCAGGCATATATAGCCGGCTGTATATTTTTCGCGCAGAAAAAAAGAAAACCACGGCAGTAAAATGGCAAGTCTCTTCATGAGGATTTAGTTTTAATACATTTACAACGGCAGGAGCCCC
>JBDTVE010000152.1:0-3546 GCA_040007355.1 Bacteroidota bacterium
CGGGTAATAAAAAGCGGCGCCAACCTGTTCAGATAGTCGGCCTTTTACAAGCCGGGCAGTATTTAAACACGGCCATTCCATGCAACAATAGCCCCCGGCGGTCCTCTTATAACAAGACCGCGCATCCCAAAAACTACTATACGAAAATTTTTTTACCTACAGCTTCCTGCCTTTCCTGATCAAGGCCTCAACCCAAAAAAATGGTGAACCTATCTATTAACGGCGGTTGTTCCTCTTTACCGGCGATGCGGCAACAGACAATACGGTTATTCTTTACAGTGATAAAACCGCGGCAGGGTACATAAATAATCCATATGTGTCAAAAAAAGGGATTTGTTAGGGCTTCCCGGTTAATTTTAAAGACCACACTAAAGCGGGCTGGTCTTTGACCTTCATACAGGCTATGAATTGGCGCAAAGCAAGACAGGCATTGACGCGGTCTGTGAAAACAGGGGAACCGATACGAACAATTGTCCGACCGGGGGCAACACCTTGCTGTGTTCTCATTTCATAAAACTGCACCTGTAAGCCGGTTACCGGTTTAGCATCAAAAATGTCATCCTGATAATACCGCCGGACCCATATCAGTTATTGATTAAGCGAGAAGAAAACGGTAACGCCCTGCAAATGGAAAAGGCAATACAACCCTGGATGAATTGAACAGGTAGCCAGCATTGTATCTTTCCCCAGCCCCGGTTGTGTCACTCACTTATACCGCATCAAACCTATTGGGCATTTTGCCCGGCAATCCCCTATGATTTCCGGAAGAAAAGTGCTGCCCACTATCCCTGCATCTTATCATTTGTGTACTGCGTATTGCATAGTACCATAAAGTGTTGTAGATTATTGGTAATTCAAACCCATCCCGGGAAGACAATACCAGATTTGCGGTAAAAGCTTCATCCTGCATCATAGAAATAACAATAAACCGGGAGGAAAACGGTCCTGCTGTTTACTTCCGGATAAAAAGCTATGACGGGAAATAAATCAACTCTGAGGAATTATCCCACGGTTGTTGTGGTATTGCTCAATCTCCTGATCGTTGTACTTAAACTGTAAGGTGCGCAGAAGACCCTGTCAGAAATAGAAAAATCCGCCTGGAAAAAAGAATGGGACAAGAATTTCTTATACCCCTGTTTGTTGGTGATAGCCATGCAACCGGTAATACCGCACAGGCCAGAACATTTTATGAAATAGCCTGCAGGCTTACCAAATCGGATGCTGAAAAAAAAATATTGCAACGGAAAATAGCACAGCTCTTATACGGCCTGTTGCCGCATCCTGTAATAAATGACCGCGGCGATGTTTTTACCTGAAAAAATAACCGGCGCTCAGAGACAGTACCCTTGATTTAATATTGGGCCCTGCCGGGTCGTTGTTCACATTACCAATACCATAGGCATAGGCTGCTTCAACAAAAAAATGCTGTTTTATTGAATATCCAAACGCCGCATTCAAGGAGGCATCAAAAAGCCCAAAATGATTGCCCGTCATACTCAATACGGCTTTGTTGCGCACCTGGTTGCCGTTTGCGCCGGTGTATAGCTCCCTGCCATTAATGCCAATGCCAACAGACGGTCCCAGTTTTCCATATAAGCCCGCGCCGGCTTTTTTTGATAAATCGAATTGCAACAATAGCGGTATCACCACATAGTTTAGGTGATATGTCTTTTGGGTGTCGTCGGGAATTGTTTTTATCGCAAATCCTCTGGCGTTGAATTGCAGGCCAGTTACAAAAGCCACTTTGTTGTCAAAATAAATACGGGCAAGAACACCGGCATTAAACCCGGCAATAGAATGGGTGGCGATTTTGGTTCCCTCACTTGTATAAGAGGCGGTAGCAGACTGGCCGCCGGCCGTAATAGCCCAGTTTATCTGCGCGTCGGCGCAGCAGGAACAGCACAGGAGTACTGTAAGAACAATCAACTTCATGTTTAGTTTTTAGGGGGTTCTGACCGTTGCGGTTACTATCACAGGAGTGTTGGAGGGTGTAAAACTGCGGCCAAGATACCTGATTAAGACCGTGTTTGCAATACCGGACTTGCAAAATCATTGCCTGCCCATGAGCTGCTGGTTATAAGTGCCTGATTCTCCTCTGGATATCGACAGGTTTTGCCATTGGCTATTTTTAACCTGCCTGCCCAGGTAGACGATCTGTCCCACATGATAGGAATAATGCGCCAGCTGGCGGTTAAGGGCATCAATCACCGAAAGCCCTTCCGCACGAATATAAATTGTTTTTAAAAGGTCTTCCTCCCGCAGCGCAGTCAGCGCGGCAAACAGGCAATCCCAGCCTTTTTCCCAGTTTTCCAGTAGTTGCGCTTTAGTGTATGCAGGCTTTTCAAATTCGGTATCGCGGTGACGCCATTCCTTTTCACCATCCCCAGTAAGAAAATCGGTCCAGCGACTGAGCATATTGCCGGACAGGTGCCGGATAATAACGGCAATGGAATTGCTTGCCTCATTGGGCTGGAAATAAAAATCCGTTTCCTGCAGTTGCGAAAATGTTTTATCGCCCAGCTCTTTATAAAAGGCAAAACGCCTGATAGCCGTTTGCAGTAAAACAGAACCAATGCTTTCCATAAGCGGTTGTTTTAGATAAAAAAAATGCGGCTGGTACGGCCCACCATTTTGTGTGAGCATCAGCATACAAAGAAGCTAGCGGTTACCTATATCCTATTTTTAAAACCCTTCTGCGTCATCGTCACCACGGATATCCGCAACCGCTTCAAATTGCTTGTTGGGTAATACTTTTATCACTTCCATTCTTCCAATAGCGCCACGCACCGTTACGGTATAGCCCATGGCTTGCAGGCGGGCGATGATCGCCTTCGGGAATGTCTTCTCCACCTCAATTTCATCCGGTTTCCACTGGTGGTGGAACTTTGGTTTATATACGGCGTCTGCAGTGCTCATGTTAAATTCCAGCATGTTTACCAGGGTTTGATAAACGGAAGTGGGAATGGTGGTGCCACCCGGGGTACCCAGTACAATATAGGGCTTGCCATTTTTCAATACAATGGTAGGCGTCATGCTGCTGAGCATGCGTTTACCTGGTGCAATGGCATTGGCTCCTGCCCCAACGGCACCATACATATTGGGCACACCGGGTTTTACGCTAAAATCATCCATTTCATTATTGAGCAAAAAACCGGCGCCTCCTGCTACCGTCTTACTGCCATAGGCGCCATTTAAGGTTGTAGTAACTGAAACCGCATTCCCATATTTGTCAATGATACTAAGATGCGTGGTTTCCTCGCTTTCCGGGTTAATATCGCCTTGCTTTATGGTCTCACTGCTGCCAGCCCTTGAAGGGTCAAAATCGCTCATTCTTTCGCGGACATACGCTTCACTGGTTAATCTTTTCACCGGCACTTTTACAAAATCCGCATCGCCCATAAAAAAAGCCCGGTCTGCATAGCCACGCCGTTCTGCCTCCACCATTAAGTGTACCGCAGCAACAGACTGGAAGCCCATACCGGCAATATTTCTTTGCTCAATCATTTTCATGGTCTGCGCAATGACGATACCACCACTGCTGGGCAG
>JBDTVE010000153.1:0-19884 GCA_040007355.1 Bacteroidota bacterium
TAAAGCCGTCGAGATAACGGTCAATATTCTCTGCCTGGTAAAGATAACGGGCTACTCCTTTTTGTTCGGCCATGGGCGCCCAGGAACCCAGGTGGGTCATAAACGATTTCATTTTATCAATGATAACAGCAGGGCCAACAGACCAGCCTACCCTTACACCGGTGGCTGCAAATACCTTGCTGATGGCGTCTATAAAGATGGTATAAGGACGCATCCCTGGATGCAGCGAAACAGGGTTATAATGAACGATTTTTCCATAGGTCAGCAATGAATACATCTGGTCATACATGACGTACAGCTTTTTCTCTTTTTTTCCCCGCCGTTCATTTTCCGCCACTACCATATTGCAGATACCCAGCAAATCCTCTTTTGTAAAGGTGGTGCCAGTTGGGTTTTGGGGCGAACAAAGGGCCAGCAGGGTAGCGTCTTTTATATGTGGCTGCAGCTCTGCAACCGAAGGCATAAAATTATTTTCCCTGGTTGCTTCCACCACAACATGGGTAGCGCCTACAAAATTTGCATAATGATTGTTGTTCCAGGACGGAACGGCATAAATAACTTTATCGTCTTTGTCGCAGATGGCGCGGAACAATGAATATATCAGGGGACGTCCGCCACCTGCCACCAGTATTTCGGAAGGCTGGTAATCCAGCTGCTGGCGGGTTTTTATAAAATGGCTGATGGCCTCCCGCAAATCCAGGTTTCCCTCGGCTGCCGGGTAATTGGTAAAATGTTTCCGGTAGGCATCTATTATTTCATCTTCCAGTTCTTTTGGAATGGGAAATATTGAAGGATCAAAATCACCCACCGTAAAATTATAGATCTTTTCTCCCTGCCGGATCTTTTCCCTTATTTCCCCGCCCAGTTTTACTATTTCCGAACCAACCAGTGTTTCGGAGAGTTTTGATAGCATGATATTATCCATAAATACAAAGGTTGATTGCAAAAATACCGATATGACAGCCTGCTACAAAAGTTATCAGTAAAAGAATTACTGGAAAACAAAATAAAACCCCCGGTGTTGGCCGGGGGTCTACCTTATTCATCTTTTTTATTTTCATTGTATTTTTTTTCCGCATTCTTTGCTTTTTCAAAATCAAGTACCACGCCGTTGATGCAATAACGCAGCCCGGTTGGCGGCGGGCCATCATCAAATACATGTCCCAGGTGCGATTTGCACCTTCCGCAATCCACTTCCGTTCTCTTCATCCCTAACGAATTATCTGCGCTGTAGATAATGCTGGTTTTGCTGATGGGTTCGTAAAAACTGGGCCACCCGCACCCACTTTCAAACTTGGTATCGCTTTTAAAAAGGGGATTTCCGCAAACTGCACAATAGAAGGTGCCTATTTCCTTGGAAGTCTCATAGGGGCTTGACCAGGGCCGCTCCGTGCCTTTTTCCCTGGCAATATTGTACACAGAGGCCGGCAATATTTTTTTCCATTCTTCATTGCTAAGGTTTACCGGATCGGTGGCTGTTTTGGAGAAGACGGGGTTATTTTTGTTTGAATTGTCCATAATGGTTGTTTTTCTTACGGGCGCTGATTGCGAAGAACTGCAGTGTGCAAATACCGCAGGTAACAGCAATATCAGTATACACCTGGTTATTTGTTTCATGATCTGAATACTATAACAAATCTACGTTTCAATGGTTGGCCGGGATGTCTTTTTATAATTAATTCATACTGATTTAACAATTTACAATTGTTCAGCACACTGGTAAAATTGTAAAGGAATTTTAATACCGTTCCTTTATATTTGTCCTACTTCAAAAAGGGTAGCAAGCTATATGTTCAATTTAATTTTATTTGGCCCCCCGGGTAGCGGAAAAGGAACGCAATCAGAGAAATTGATGGCAAGGTACGGGTTAAAACATCTGTCAACCGGCGATCTTTTGCGCAGTGAAATAGCCAACCAGACTACGCTGGGCATTGAGGCCAGGAAATTAATGGACCAGGGCCAGCTGGTGCCCGATGAGGTGGTAATTGGAATGATTCGCTCCGCACTGGCCAGCAATCCACAGGCCAATGGTTTTTTGTTCGATGGGTTTCCACGTACCAGGGCGCAATCAGTAGCGCTAGATGCGTTGCTTGGCCAGTACCATGCCGAAATCAATGTAGTGCTGGCCCTGAAGGTGAGCGAGGAAGAGCTGGTAAAACGTCTGCTGAACCGCGGTCTTACCAGCGGCCGCAGCGATGACAGCAAAGAGGATGTTATACGTGCAAGAATCATTGAATATCATAACAAAACATCGGCCGTGGCGGATTATTATAACCAGTTCAACAAAGTAGTGCTGGTAAAAGGTGAGGGCAATGTGGAAGAGATCTTCCAGTTGCTTTGCACTGCAATAGATGAAAAAAAAGCTGCCTGATCAAACCCCGTTTCTTAAGCTGCCGGCCCGGGATTTTTTTTTGACGCATTTTAAAAAAAGCATCAACCCCACGGTTACCATACAATTTGAGTCCTTGCCCAAAAAAGGTTCTAAAATCTTTCACCTGTTTGCCCGCCCAATCCATAAATTAATGTTTGTGCAGCAACGCAAAACCATACCCTTCCGTTAAATCCGGGTTGTTTTCTTGCACCGCAGAATGGTCAAAGGCTGTTATCTCTTAATTTTCTTTTGAACTAATTTTAACAGGTTAGTCAGACAAGCATCAATACCTCCTGCTAATAAGTCAAATGCAAACAATATGAATAAGTTGGAAAACTTTATAAACGGCCGCTGGGTAACCGGTGACGGAGAGGGCCAGCCTTTATTCAATGCCGTTAATGGTAATACCATTGCTTTTGCTACCACCAGGGGGCTGGACTTTGCAGCCATGCTGCGTTATGGCAGAGAGGTTGGCAATCCGGCCCTTCGTAAAATGACTTTTTGGGAAAGGGGAAGGATGCTGCGTGCACTGGCTCTGCACCTGACTGAAAAAAAAGAGCAATTTTATGCGATCAGTTATCAGACAGGGGCCACAAGAACAGACAGTTGGATTGATATAGATGGGGGTATCGGTAATTTATTTGCCAACGCATCACTCCGCCGAAAATTGCCGGATGAATTCTTTTGTCTGGAAGGAGAAAGCAATAACCTTAGTAAGGGAAATAGTTTTATGGCCCAGCATATTTTAGTGCCAAAAGAAGGGGTGGCCATTCATATTAACGCTTTTAACTTCCCCGTTTGGGGCATGCTGGAAAAGATAGCCGTTAATTTACTGGCGGGGATGCCCGCACTTGTGAAACCGGCCAGCATTACCGCTTATTTAACGGAAGCGGTAGTAAAGGAAATCATCGCCAGTAAAATTTTACCTGCCGGGGCCCTGCAATTGATCTGCGGAAGCGCGGGTGATCTGCTGGATCATACCGGCGCACAGGATGTGGTTACCTTTACCGGTTCTGCTTCCACGGGGCTGTTGCTGAAATCAAACCCGGCCATTCTGCGTGAGCATGTTCCCTTTACCATGGAAGCGGATTCGCTCAATTGTATTGTATTGGGGACCGATATCAATCCGGGGTCGGCTGATTGGGATATTTTTATAAAAGAAATAATAAGGGAGATGACGGTGAAAGCGGGTCAGAAATGCACGGCTATCAGGCGTATTTTTGTGCCTGAAAATAGGATGGAAGCGGTATCGGGCGCTCTTGCCATGGCACTCAATAAAACGGTTATCGGAAACCCCCACAATGCAAAAGTGAGAATGGGTGCGCTGGCTGGCCAATCGCAAAAAACAGAAGTGAAAACCCGGATCCAGGAATTACTGGCGTCTTCACAAATCCTGTATGGCAGCCTGGACAGCGTAGAACTAATTGATGCTGATGCTGACAAAGGGGCGTTTTTGGGTCCGGTTTTGCTGGCAAATGAAAAGCCATTTGGTGCGTTGGAAGCACACAACGTGGAAGCTTTTGGTCCGGTTAGTACGCTGATGCCGTATAAAAATACGGAGGATGCCATTGCACTAAGCAAGATGGGAAAAGGGTCATTGTGTTCTTCAATAGTAACGGCCAATGACAAGATAGCCCGGCAATATGTGTTGGAAGCGGCTACCCATCATGGAAGGATTCTGGTGCTGAATAAAGACTGCGCCGCTGAAAGTACAGGGCATGGCTCACCCCTGCCCTTGCTGGTACACGGAGGACCTGGCCGAGCGGGCGGCGGAGAAGAAATGGGTGGTTTGCGAGGAATAAAACATTATATGCAGCGGGTGGCCTTGCAGGGTTCACCCTCCATGCTTACTGCTATTACCGGCGTGTACCAGACTTATGCAAAAGCAAACCCCGTGACTGTTCATCCGTTTAAAAAATATTTTGAAGAACTGCGCGTGGGCGACCAGATTATTACGGAAAAAAGAATCATTACCGCAAAAGATATAGACAGGTTTGCCGAACTCAGCGGGGATCATTTTTATGCCCATCTCAGCACCACTGATTTTACCGATACGATGTTTGATAAGCAGGTGGCGCATGGATATTTTATTTTGAGCGCGGCGGCCGGTTTGTTTGTAGACGGAAGCGATTTGGGACCGGTTTTATTAAATTATGGCATTGATGAATTAAGGTTTACCAAACCAGTATATCCTGGCACGGCTATTTACACCCGGTTTACCTGCAAAGAAAAAATACCCCAGGAATCAAAGGATGAAAATGATATCCCAAAAGGCATTGTTAAATGGCTGGTTGAAATGCTGGACGAGCTGGACGAACACACAGGAATTGCTACCATATTAACGATGGTGCGGCTACGGGAACCCTTGCCGAAAATACCAGGGAACAGCGCAACTGCCGGTGATACCCGTTGATAAAATAAAAGGCTGACCGGTATAATCGCCAGTAATATCGCCAGTTTTTCAGGCGTTTATGAACCCCGGCATATCCCGGGTATTCAATAATTTTGATAGTGATAATAGTCCGTGCCTGTCTTTTTGCCGGGTTAAGATTTGAATAAGAGGATAAGCTTTAGTTATTTTTGTTGACAGGAAACAACCATCTATTTTTAATTGATTCGCAAATTATGTCAGAAGCATATGTACGAACCCATACAGACCACGCGGGCATTTCCAGTATTGAATTTTTTCACCCGCAAAGCAATTCCCTGCCTGGTAAAATGCTGAATGAGCTGGCACAGGAAATACACCATGCGGGGCTCAACGCAGATACCAAAGTGATTATCCTCCGTTCGGGGGGCGACCGCGCTTTCTGCGCAGGCGCTTCCTTTGATGAACTGGCGGCTATTGAAAATGAGAAAGAAGGCCAGGCTTTTTTTAATGGATTTGCCCGTGTTATTAATGCGATGCGCACTTGCGGCAAATTGATCATTGGCCGCATACAGGGTAAATGCGTGGGTGGGGGTGTAGGAATTGCTGCGTCCGTAGACTATGCCATTGCCACAGTTGCGGCAGAAGTAAAATTAAGCGAACTGTCAATAGGCATTGGGCCATTTGTGGTAGGGCCCGCCGTTGAAAGAAAAACCGGCGGCGCCGCTTTTAGCTACCTGGCCATTGATGCCGGCATGTGGCGCAGTGCAGAATGGGCCAAACGCCATAGCCTGTTTGCCGAAGTGCATAACAGCACCGAGAATATGGATGAATCTATTGCACGTCTTGCCCATGCCCTGGCGCATGCCAACCCCGAGGCCATGTGGGAAATGAAAAAAATATTCTGGAAGGGAACTGAAGACTGGGATCATTTGCTGGCTGAACGGGCCGCCGCCAGTGGAAAACTGGTAGTAAGCAGGTTTATAAAAGAAGCCATTGCCTCCTTTAAATCCAAGCGCTGAATCCGGGAAAAACACGTCCGGTCAAATGTTGCGTTGATTACGAAAGCCGTGATGGGTGATGATCGCTCTTCCATTGCCGGCAAAAAAAATACAAGTTAACCGGCAGGCTAAACCCATCCTTTTTTATTATTCCGCCTATGATCCATACATTCAATAAAAACAATTTCAGGGAATATTGCAACCGGCTGGCAGAAAAGGATATCCACCTGCAAGCCATTATAGGGCAGTATGGCCATCCTCCCATGTGGCAAAGACCGGCTTCCTTTGCATCACTCATTCATATCATACTTGAGCAACAGGTTTCACTGGTCTCCGCAAGGGCAGAAGCCTGGCGGCCATACCGTTCACTTGCCACCATGCTGCTCTGGCACCACTATATCAGAACAAAAGGCATTGAGATTTAAGGAGATTGCTGATTTCGAGATTTGCTGATTTTGGGATTTCTTTTGATGGTGCAGGCTCAACAAATCGCCAAATGTCAAAATCGGGCAATCGGCAATTACCCCTATATGTTCAGTCCGCCGCAGGTGCTGATCACCTGGCCGGTGATATAGCTGCTCATATCGGATGCCAGGAATAAAGTAGTGTTGGCAATTTCTTCTGAAGTGCCAAACCTTCCCAACGGTATTTTATCCAGGAATGTTTTGGAAGCATCGCCATCTTTGAGGTAGTGAGTCATGTCCGTTTCAATAAAACCTGGAGCAATGGCATTGCACCGGATATTGCGGCTGCCCATTTCTGCAGCAATGGATTTTGTAAAACCAATAATACCGGCCTTGCTGGCGGCATAGCTGCTTTGACCCGCATTACCCCGCATGCCGATGATGGAACTCATATTTATAATGCTTCCTTTTTTTGCCTTCATCATGGGGCGGATGACCTGTTTGGTCATATTAAACACACTTTTCAGATTAACGGTCATTACCTCATCCCATTGTTCCTCGGTCATGCGCAGCAACAGGTTGTCTTTAGAAATCCCCGCATTGTTTACACAGATATCAATGGTGCCGAATTCTTTCAGCACATCGTTTACAAAAGCTTCGCTGGCAATAAAATCACCGGCATCGCTTTTGAACGCTTTTGCTTTAACACCCATTGCCTGTAATTTTTCCTCCAGCGTCTTTGCCCTGTCGGCACTGCTGTCGCTCACATAGGTAAACGCAATATGAGCGCCATGTTCCGCCAGTTTAATAGCAATGCCTTCGCCAATACCCCTTGCGGCGCCGGTTACAATAACAATTTTGTTATCCAGTAATTTCATGGGTGTTTTTTGTAATAGGCAAAGTAACTGAAATAAATATTATGATGACAAATCGGCCTGTTGATTTAATTGCAATATTTCTTCCAACAGCATTCTTTCGTTGCTGAGCCTGGGCACTTTATGCTGGCCGCCCAGCTTCCCTTTGCTTTTCAGCCATGCATTGAATATGCCCGTCTTTAAGGCATGCAACACGGGCATGCGCAGTGCAATATCTTTATACCGCTTGGCTTCATAATCGCTGTTGAGGTTTTTGAGTGCGGTATCCAGCTCCTGTGCAAACAGTTCCAGCGATGCTGGTGCCTTCTCAAATTCAATTAGCCATTCATGCGCACCGTTGCTGCTGCTGCTGAAATAAACAGGCGCGGCGGTATAATCAATTACAATGGCACCGGCCTTTTCGCAGGCAATGGCAATGGCCTTATCTGAATTGTCAACAATAACTTCTTCGCCAAAAGCATTCATATAATGTTTTAAACGGCCGCTTACTTTTATTTTATAGGGGTTCAGGGAAGTAAACTGAACCGTATCGCCTACAATATAACGCCATAACCCACCCGTGGTACTGATGATCAGTGCATAATTTTTATGCAGTTCAACCATCCCTAGACCCATGGTCTGCGGAAATTTTTTTCCATATTCTTCGATAGGCATAAACTCGTAAAAAATGCCATGGTGGGTAAACAGTAAAAGACCTTCTTCCGAAGGATTTTCCTGGGCAGCAAAAAAGCCTTCGCTGGCATTATAGGTTTCCAGATAATTGATGTCTTTGCCAATTAGCTGTTTGAACTGTTCCCTGTAGGGCACAAAAGAAACACCACCATGGAGGTATAATTCAAGTTGTGGCCATACTTCGTATAGAAATTGCTTGCCACTGATATCCAGGATACGTTTGATGAGTACCAGGGTCCAGGTGGGTACCCCCGAGATGGAAGTAACATTTTCATGCATGGTAGTTTGCGCCAGTTGTTCAATTTTTCCTTCCCACTCGTCCATCAGCGCAATGCTGAGTTCGGGGGTGCGTATCCAACTGCTCCAGACTGGTGAGTTTTGCATCAGTATCGCGCTGAGATCACCGTATTGAATATTTTCGTTTAGCTTATTTACCTGATGACTTCCGCCAATGACAAGACCCTTGCCGGTTAACAAATCAGAATCAGGAAAATTTTTATAGTACATGGTCAGCACATCTTTGGATGCCTGGTAATGATTTTCTTCCAGGCTTTCTTTGCTAACCGGTATAAACTTGCTTTTATCGCTGGTGGTACCGCTACTTTTGGCGAACCATTCAATGGGTGTATTCCAAAGTATGTTTTCTTCACCGTTCATCATACGCTGTATAAACGGTTTCAGATCATCGTACTCGTGAACGGGTACGGTTTGCTTAAATGTTTTCAGTGAAAATAGCTGGGTGAATTTATACTGTCTGCCAAATTCGGTGTATTGAGCCGCAGTCACCAGATCCTGCAATACTTCCCGCTGGGCCGCAACAGGTTGTGAGGTCCAGAGCTCAATTAAACGAAGCCTCAGCCGGGCAAGCCTTGATATGGCAGGCGATAAGAGTTTCATACCGTATCGGCAAAATAAACAAATGCCCTGACACTTGAATAATTAAAAGGTAAATACAGTTTTGATAACGGGAACTTAATAGGGGTGCTAACGGGGTTACTGCCAAATCAATTGAATAGTAAGCATTTCAAATGCAGCAATGATTTGTTGGCTGGCGCTCTATTGCAGATCTTCGGCGTCTCCTGTTTTTTCCGGGCGACCGGTAAAATCGGTTTCGGACCGCCTGGCTTCTTCATGAAGATAATCTTTTCGTTTCAGTTCAAAATTCCTTCCCAGGTAGAGACGGCGTACCTGTTCATCTTCCGCCAGTTGTTCTGCGGTACCATGTTTAAATATCTTTCCTTCAATTAATAAATAGGCGCGATCACAGATAGACAGCGTTTCGTTTACATTGTGGTCGGTAATAAGAATGCCAATGTTTTTTGTGCGGAGCCTTGCTACAACAGTCTGGATATCTTCTACCGCAATAGGGTCAACGCCGGCAAAAGGTTCATCCAGTAAGATAAATTTTGGGTCAACCGCCAGGGCACGGGCTATTTCGGTTCTTCTTCTCTCGCCGCCACTCAGGCTATCACCATTATTTTTTCTCACATGCTGCAGGCCAAACTCATCCAACAGACTTTCCAGTTTATCTTTTTGCACCTGTTTGGTTAACCTGGTCATTTCCAGGATGGCCCGGATATTGTCTTCCACTGAAAGTTTACGAAAAACCGAGGCTTCCTGCGGCAGGTAACCAAGACCCATCTGTGCCCTTTTATACATGGGCTGGCGGGTGATATCCTCGTCATTCAAAAAAACCTTGCCCTCATCGGGCCGTATAAGACCCACCACCATATAAAAGGTGGTGGTTTTGCCCGCCCCGTTGGGGCCTAGTAAACCCACTATTTCGCCTTGTTTCACTTCTATAGACACGTGGTTTACAACGGTGCGGTTGCGGTAGCTTTTAATCAGATCGTGGGTATGTATGGTCAGACTCAAGGGAACAGCTTTTTACAAAAATACCGGAATGGCTGCAATCACGCTCAGCCCCGGTTTATTTAACAGGGTTTTGATATATAGCCAACCATGAGTATGTTTGCGCCAATATTTAGCTCAATGAAGGTAATTGACCATTTAAAAAGCGCAAAAGCAACCCTGGTATCGTTTGAAGTGTTGCCTCCTTTGAAGGGCAAGGGTATCAATGCCATTTATGATCACCTTGACCCCCTGATGGACTTTAAACCCTCGTTTATTAATGTTACCTATCACCGCAGCGAAACCATGTTTAAGAAAAAGGCGGATGGTACGTTTGAAAAAGTGGAAGTGCGCAAACGCCCGGGCACGGTTGGTATCTGCGCGGCTATTATGAACCATTACCAGGTAGACGCGGTGCCGCACCTGATCTGTGGTGGTTTTTCCAGGCGTGAAACAGAAGATGCATTGATAGACCTGAATTTCCTGGGCATTGATAACGTACTGGTGTTACGCGGCGATGCCGCAAAGAATGAAGCCGCTTTTGAGCCACACCCGGATGGTAACCGCTATGCACTTGATTTGCTGAAACAAGTGTCAAACCTCAACAATGGTATTTACCAGGAAGAAGACATTAAAAACGGTGGCAAGACCAGTTTCTGCATGGGTATTGCCGGCTACCCGGAAAAACATTTTGAAGCACCCAACCTGGAAACGGATATGAGTTTCCTGAAAGCAAAAGTAGATGCCGGAGCGGAATACATTATGACACAAATGTTTTTTAATAACCAGAAATATTTTGAGTTTGTAAAATTATGCAGAGACAACGGCATCAACATACCCATTATTCCCGGATTAAAACCCATCACCAATAAAAAACAACTCAATATATTACCCAAGATATTTCATGTAGACATACCCACCGATTTGACCACAGCCATTACAAAGGCAAAAACGGATGAGGAGGTGGAGAAAATAGGTACGGAATGGCTGGTACAACAGAGTCGTGAGCTGCGCAACTTTGGCGTACCGGTATTGCATTATTATACACTGGGTAAACCCAAAGTAGTGTACAACGTGGTGAAGGAATTGGTCTGAAGAAAGCGCGCTCCGCCCAGTTACCAAATCTTAATCCGATCTTTTTCGGGAACAAACATTTTATCTCCTTGCTGTACATTGAAAGCCCTGTAAAAAGGTTCAAAATGCATAAGCGGGCCGTTTACCCGGTAGATGGCCGGCGAATGCGGGTCAATATTAATATACTGCCGGGTTATTTCATTTTTATATTTACTCCTCCACATTTGCGCAAAAGACAAAAAGAAACGCTGGTCGGGAGTTAGTCCATCAATCTTTGTTGTATCCCGGCCTTCCGGAGTCATTTTAAATGCGTCGTATGCGATATTCAGACCGCCGAAATCGGCTATGTTTTCGCCCGTAGTCAGTGCGCCATTAACATGCAGCGTATCCAAAACGGTAAACCGGTTGTACTGGTCAATCACCATTTTTGTTTTAGCCTTGAACTTATCGTTGTCTTCCCTGCTCCACCAGTTTTTAAGATTGCCATCTTTATCATATTGTGCACCTTCATCATCAAAACCATGCGTCATCTCGTGCCCAATCACCATTCCAATGCCCCCGTAATTAATAGCATCATCCGCGCTTGGATCAAAAAACGGTGATTGAAGAATGCCGGCAGGAAAAACGATCTCGTTAAAGGAGGGATTGTAATAAGCATTTATGGTGGGGGCTGTTAAACCCCATTCGGTTTTATCAACGGGCTTACCCAATTTGTTCAGGTGGTACCGGTATTCATTTTTTGCACAGGAAACCAGGTTGTCGAAATACCGGTTCCGGTCGATGGTTACCTTACTGTAATCCCGCCATTTGTCGGGATAGCCTATCTTTTTAATAAACCCATGTAATTTATCAATGGCAATCTTTTTTGTACTGTCGCTCATCCAGTCAAGTTTGTTTATCCTTGCTTCAAAAGCAACCTGCAGGTTGTTCACGAGGTCGAGCATCCGTTTTTTTGCATCGGCAGTAAAGTATTTTTTTACGTACAGTTCTCCCAGGAGATCGCCCAGGTTGGCGTCGGTTGATTGATATATTCTTTCCCAGCGGGGTTTTATCTGTTTGCGGCCAGTGAGTGTTTTACTAAATTCAAACTTGGCATTTACAAAGGGGCTGCTCAGATCGTTGGCGGCATCGTTTACCAGGTGAAAACGCAGGTAGGCCTTCCAATCATCAACCGGCTTAGACAGCAGCAATTGGTTCAGCCTGGTATAAAACGCCGGTTGCTGAATATTGACAGAATCTGTTTTAAAACCGATGCTGTTAAAAAAGCGGGTCCAGCCAATGGCGGGCATATTCCTGTTCAGGTCTGTCAGGGCCATTTTATTATAGTTGGCCTGTGGATCACGTAACTCAACATTGGTGCGATGACTGCCGGCCAGTTGTTTTTCCAGTGCATAAACAAGCATTGCTTTTTTTGAAGCCGTTACACTATCGTCGCCCGTAAGTATGGCTGTTTGCCGGATATAGGTCTGGTAAGCCTTCACTATTTCAAGCGTGGAGGGGTCGGTTTTAAAATAATAGTCCCTGTCTGGCAGGCCCAGCCCATACTGGGAGAAAATGGCGATATTATAGGCGCTGTTTTTATCGTCGGGCATAATACCGGCGCCCACCAGCACATTATTCCCTTCTGTCATTTGATGCGCCACAAAGGGCATTACACCGGCAGGTGATTTTATTGCATCAATTTCCTGCAGGGCTGGTTTCAGGGGTTCATAGTCCAGTTTTTCAATATTGGCAGAATCCATGCCCGATGCATAAAAATCGCCCACTTTCTGTTCCATGCTTCCCTTAGCGAACCCGCCGCCGGAAACACTGTCCAGAATGCGGTGGAGGTTGTCTTTGGTGCGGTTATAGAGATCCAGTCCCGCGCCCGCCTCGCTTTCAGTGGCAGGAATGATTGTTTTCTTTACCCAGCCGCCATTGACATAGCTAAAAAAATCTTCACCGGGCTTTATGGCGCGGTCCATGGTGGTTGTATCAATAAAAGATTTGTTTTTTGCTGCCGGAGGTGTGGTTTGGCAGGAATAGAGCAGGGAGATTGCCAGGATGCCCGTAAAGGCGGTATAAAACAATTTTTTCATACAGCTGAAATTTTGGGATACTATGAAAATAATAAAACTTCCGACACCGGAAGTTTTATTATTATGAGTAGAACGTATGCAGGACGAGCGGTTATCCTAGCTGAATGTCAAAGCTCACCAGGTCAACAAATTGCCGGATACGGCTGTCTATTTCTTCCTGTGTAATTTCTTTTAGACGATTGGCACCAAATTTTTCCACGCAGTAAGACGCCATGGCAGAACCCACTATGATGGCCGTCTTCATGTTGTTAAACGAAATATCATTTGTTTTGGCAAGATGGCCTATAAATCCCCCGGCAAAGGTATCTCCGGCACCGGTGGGGTCAAACACTTCTTCCAGCGGTAAGGCGGGTGCAAAAAACACTTCGTTTTTATGGAATAGCAGGGCGCCGTGTTCACCCTTTTTGATAACCAGGTATTTGGGGCCCATGGCCATAATTTTCCTGGCGGCTTTCACGATCGAGAATTCACCGCTCAGCTGTCTTGCTTCGCTGTCGTTTATCATCAATACGTCTACCAGTTTTAATGTCTCCAGCAATTCGGCCATTTTTATATCCATCCAGTAGTTCATGGTATCCATTACAACCAGTTTTGGCCGGGGCTTTAATTGTTGTATCACCAGTTTTTGGATAACAGGGTCCAAGTTGCCCAGCATCAGGAATTCCGCGCCCTGGTAGCCTGCAGGAATGACCGGGTTAAAATCAGTCAGTACATTTAGATCGGTGACCAGGGTATCACGGCTGTTCATATCGAGATGGTATTTACCACTCCAGAAAAATGATTTTTTATCAGCAATTATCTCAACACCTTCCAGTTGAATGCCCCTGTTTTTCATTTCATTCATTTCATCCTGCGGGAAATCGTACCCAACAATAGATACCTGCTGCACAGGTTTTATAAAATAGCTGGCTGCATAGGCTACATAAGTGGCAGACCCGCCCACAATTTTATCGGTTTTGCCAAACGGTGTTTCAATGGCATCGAAAGCCATGGTACCTACTGCTATTAAAGACATATTGTTTATTTAATTAATTAATAATGTTCTGGAGCCTGTATACTGCTGCAGACGGGCTGGCAGCGTAAAAACCGGCGCAAACCTACGGCATTTTAACTGGCTGTGCAATGGATGGTAAAGAAAATAACCGGCCATCAAAAGCATCTGTCTTCAATGCTTCAAACCAGGGCATATTGCCGGCAGGCGCGCCGCATCGTGTAAGAAAAAGCCTCTAATTGACTGCTATAACTAACATTTGTTACCAGTTAGTGTTAATTTTGCATTCTAAGGTTTTATTATGGCTAAAATAAGGCAGCGGAAAAACAGCACCCGGAAAGAAACCATTATTGAAACAGCGGCCCGCCTGTTTCGTGAACGGGGTTTTAGCGCTACTTCCATGCGCGACCTGGCAGAACAGGTAGGTGTGGAAGCGGCCAGCCTGTATAACCATATCAGTTCCAAAGCCGAAATATTACAGGAACTGTGTTTTAAGGTTGCCAATAAGTTTATGAGCCATATTGATAAGGTAGATGCGGCCGACACCAGCGCCATTAAAAAAATTGAGGCGGTGCTTCGTTTTCATATTCAGCAGATGGTGCATCACTACGAAGAAGTTTATGTAAGCGACCGCGAATGGAAACACCTGACGGATCCTTACCTGTCTAATATTCAAACCCAAAGAAAGGTGTACCGCCAGCGCATTGCTTCCATTATTGAGGAAGGCATCAGGAAAAACGAGATAAAAAAGATAGATGCCCCTACCGCGGTACTGATAATGCTGCACGCTGTGAGCGGTATAGAAAGCTGGCACCGCAGCAAACAAAAAATTACCGGGGAAATGCTGGAAGAAAATATGATCACCATTTTGATTGGTGGGTTGCAAAACAAATGAAACACACGTGGCTACGCATTTCCACCAGCTTGAAGTTAAAGACATCCGCAAAGAAACTGCTTCCTGCATTTCGGTTTCATTTATTATCCCCCCTCATCTGCAAACCATATTTTCGTTTACACAGGGCCAGAACCTGACGATTAAAACCAGTATTGCAGGAACAGTCTTGCGCAGGTCTTATTCAATATGCAGCAGCCCACTGGACCATGAACTAAGAATCGCGATAAAAAAAGTGCCGGGTGGCCAATTCTCCGCCTGGGCACATACCCATTTAAGACCCGGTGTTTTGCTGGATGTATTGCCGCCCTCCGGCGGATTTTTTACACCGTTGCAGGTCCACCACAAGAAAAACTATCTAGCCTTTGCGGCTGGCAGCGGCATTACCCCGGTTTTATCCATTATAAAAACAACCCTGGTTACGGAACCCGACAGCCGTTTTATACTGGTTTACGGTAATAAAAACCGAGCCTCCATTATTTTTAAGGATGCGTTAGACGATCTGAAAAACAGGTATATGGATCGTTTTAGCGTGCATCATGTGTTGAGCAGGGAAAAAACAGGGTCATCTTTAAATAGCGGGAGGATAGACGAAGAGAAATGCGAACGTATTTTTGCTGGCCTCGTTGATATTCACAGCTGTGATGAAATTTTTCTCTGCGGACCCGCGGCAATGATCTTTTCGCTCCAGGATTTTCTTTTGAAAAAAGGCGTTGATAAAAAGAGAATTCATTTTGAATTGTTTACCACACCCGGCAGCAACCCCACCACGGCAACAACGCCCCTAACCTCCCTGGCTGCCCCTGCTGAAACTGAAATGGCCAGGGTAACTGTACAATCGGATGGCCTGTCATTTGAATTTGACCTGTCTTACGAGGGGGATACCATACTCAATGCCGCTCTACAACTGGGCGCTGATTTACCGTTTGCCTGCAAAGGAGGCGTGTGCGCTTCCTGTCGCGCAAAACTGGTAAACGGCCAGGTCAGCATGGATAATAACTATGCCCTGGAACCCGAGGAGCTGGAAAATGGCTATATACTTACCTGCCAATCGCACCCGCGAAGCAAAAACCTGAAGATAAATTTTGATTTAAAATAGGTGTTTTCATGTACTAATATCTAGAACAATACACTTATTTAATTAATATTTATATATATTTACTCCAATAAACCCAGCAGGTTTCTTAGGCAACCCAAACCTGTTTTAGGCATAAAACCCTTTGCTACATGTGCGGTATCAGTGTAATAATAGACCCAGCCAATACGCGGGTTCATGAGAGCGATATAAAGCGCATGAATAATTTGATCCGGCATCGCGGGCCCGATGGTGAGGGCTATTATTTTGGTGACCATTTTGCACTCGGCCACAGGATGCTGAAAATAACGGATTTTAGTGAACAGGGAAGACAACCAATGTCTTATATGCATTATGTGATCATCCACAATGGGGAGATATATAATTTCAGGGGCCTGAAAGAAAGTTTGAAACAATGCGGCTACACATTCCAGACGGCTACTGATACCGAAGTAATCATGGCAGCTTACGACAAATGGGGGAAGGATTGTCTCGATCAATTCACCGGGATGTGGTCTTTCGTACTATTTGATACCAAAAAGAAATTACTTTTTTGCAGCAGGGACCGGTTTGGGATAAAACCCTTGTTCTATGCCCGGGTCAATAACAGGCTGGTACTGGGGTCCGAAATAAAACAACTCAAAGCGATCAGCGGCTTTACACCTTCCATCAATCATACTACAGCCTTCAATTTTTTGTACAATGCCAGGATAGACGGCGTAACCGAAACTTTTTTTAAAGACGTTTATTTTCTCCCGGGCGGCCACAATCTGATCTATTGCCTGCAGTCTCATACCTTTAAAATAGAACAATGGTATGATGCCGGCAAAATAAAACCTGCCAAACAGCCTTCTTTTGATGAAGCTGCGGCAACTTTTGGCCATCTTTTTACAGCAAGCGTTATGTCACATGGCCAATCAAAACTATCGGTAGGCGCCTGCTTATCCGGTGGTCTGGACAGCACCTCCATAGCAGGTGTTGCAAAAAGGTTAGGCATTCAGCTTACTACTTTTTCGTCCTGTTATACCCAGCAGGGCTACAATGAAATTGAATACATTAATAGTGCCGAATCGTATTACGGGTTTTCAAATCATAAAAATTATCCCAATATACACGAGTTGGTTGAACAGGAACTGCTTAAAAAAATCGTGTATCACCAGGATCAGCCGATATTAAGCGGCAGTTTTTTTTCAGAATACAAGGTATTTGAGAATGCCGCTGCAAACAAATTCAGGATTGTGCTGAGCGGACAGGGAGCAGACGAATACCTGGGAGGTTACAGAGAATTTTCATTGTTGAATTTAATGAGCCTCTTAAAAAAAGGCAGGCTTCCGGGATTTGCCGCTGCCATTATAAATATGGCTGCAAAACATCAGCAATCAATAAAAACAACACTTGCGGGGTTTATTATTTTCGGGTTGCAGCTACCCCATTTCAGGAAAAAAATCAGTGCGCAGGTGCAGGCCGTTCCGGGTAAATGTCTCAATCCACATTGGATACACGAATATGGCAACCAGGTTTCCGGATCGTTTGACATTTACCAATATAATTCTTTGACCGATCTCTCAAAAGATGCAATAAACCGATATAGTTTACCGCACCAACTGCTTTCCGAGGACAGAAACTCGATGATGAATTCGATTGAATCGAGACTGCCTTTTCTGGATCACCGGCTAATTGAATTTTGCCTGGGTCTGCCGGATCGCTATATCATCAGGAAAGGAGCTACCAAGGCGGTTTTGCGCGAATCGCTCAAACAGGTGCTACCTCCTGCTATCTACAACCGGCACGTCAAACTGGGTTTTCCATGCCCCGAGGAGCCGCTGTTTACGCATAACTATGATTTTATTAATAAAGAATTCCTGGACTACAGCAATCAGCTTCCAGGTATTTTTTCTCCCATGCTGTCGGCCATGCTCCGCGCTCACCGGAATAACAAAATTGAATACAATAATATTTTTTTCAGGGCACTGGCTTTTGGCACCTGGGCCAGGGAATTTGGTTTATTGGAATCTCCTGCAAAAGCATCAAAACTGAGGGCAACCCTGTAAAAGCTGAATGCAATGCACGTCAGTTGCGGGCGGGCGGTGGTTTTATTGGGCAAGCTGTAAATGATTGTAAAATCTTTTCCGTCCTTTTGCATTAATAATAACCCCCCTTGAATTTTTAGTTCTTCTTATCCAGTCATCTGCCAACATGGTATCAAGCAAGGCCGTTTCAAGCGAACCGGCGTATCTGGTGGCGTCTTTCGCTCCAGTCGAGACATGGCCTTATAAGATCGGGGCTGTTGCTGCAGTGCTATCGTATCAATGCCCTGGCTGCCAAACCATTTGGCAGCTTTGTCTGTGCGCGTAAAAACATTTTTTTGTGCAATCAATAATTTTTGTTTCACCGGGCTATCGGTGAGGGCCACCCCTGTTTTACCGACCAATAGCAGGTTCTGCATTGTTTGATGGGCGGGATCGTCTCGTCTCTTTGCTGGTTTTTGTTTGCAGAAGTAAGGAATAAGATTGGTCATTGCTTCAATGGCATAGGCAATCTCCTTGTTAGCAAATTTATAGTAGCGATGCCTACCCTGGTTTTCGAACGCCAGCAAACCGGCTCCCGCCAGTTTAGACAGGTGCATGCTTTTATTGGAAGCTGAAGGCCCAGGCCAGTCTGTTGCTGTAAATGCCCTGCCCTCCAGCAGATTCCCCATTATAGCGGCCCTTACGGGGTCGCCTACCAGGGCGGCTATCTTCTTAAAATGTTCTTCCCTATTTATACAATCACATTTCAATTCAAAATGAACTGTCCGTGATAAAGCCAATGTATTGCACAAATATAAAATATGATTGACCTCCGCGGTTCGGGCAGCTACAAAAATGGTGAGCGACCGTTGTAGGCAAGGCAGAGGATGAGAAGGGAATTGAGCCGCAGCATCAATTTTGGTAATTATTTGGTCAGCTTCAATTATTCCGCTAAAAACCAAGCTAACAAATGTTAGTGGGTGATTAATTAATTTTTATCTTTGGGTACATAAAATCACTGGTATGGTTGCAGCAGCATTGGAAAAAGATTTCCAGGATAAGATCGACAAAGACATCCGGATTGAGCCAAAAGACTGGATGCCGGATAAATACCGCCAGGCCTTAATACGGCAGATCAGTCAGCACGCACATAGTGAGATTGTTGGCATGTTGCCTGAAGCCAACTGGATAAGCCGGGCGCCTACTCTCAAAAGAAAGGCAACACTGATAGCCAAGGTGCAGGATGAAGCCGGTCATGGCTTGTACTTATACAGTGCGGCAGAAACCCTGGGCATCAGCCGCGATGAAATGATTGACCAGTTACACAGCGGCAAAGCAAAATATTCGTCCATATTTAATTACCCAACCCTTAACTGGGCCGATATGGGTGCTATCGGCTGGCTGGTAGATGGCGCTGCTATTATCAACCAGGTGCCCATCTGCCGTTGTTCACACGGACCCTATGCAAGAGCCATGGTCAGGATATGTAAGGAAGAAAGTTTTCACCAACGCCAGGGTTTTGAAATTTTGCTGACCCTAAGCCGCGGCAGCGATGAACAAAGAGCCATGTGCCAGGATGCCATTAACCGCTGGTGGTGGCCCAGCGTAATGATGTTTGGGCCGGGCGACGATGCCTCTCCCAACAGCGCACAAAGCATGCGCTGGAAAATAAAACGTTTTAGCAATGACGAATTGCGCCAGCGGTTTGTAGATATGTGCGCAGAACAAATCACGATACTCGGCATGGTGCTTCCAGATCCGGATCTGAAATGGAATGAAACCAGGCAACAATACGATTTTGGCGCCATCAATTGGGAAGAATTCAAAAACGTGGTAAATGGCAATGGTCCCTGTAACAAAGAGCGAATGGCCGCAAGAATAAAAGCGCATGAAGAAGGCCGTTGGGTAAGGGAAGCCGCAACGACCTATGCCCGGAAGCAAAAGCTGAAACCGGACGAATCCCCCGAATCATTTTCAAAAGTATTGTTATGAAGCAGTTTATAAAAAAATTTTTTTACGACGATTATGACGACAAAGAAAATGCCGGGGGCCTGCCGAAGAACTATGATGGTGTTGACAATGAAACCGGCAGCTGGCCCCTGTGGGAAGTTTTTATACGCAGCAAACAGGGGCTTGATCATAAACACGCAGGCAGCCTGCATGCGGCCGATGCAAAAATGGCCATGGAAAATGCGCGCGATGTTTATACCCGCCGCCAGGAAG
>JBDTVE010000154.1:0-29241 GCA_040007355.1 Bacteroidota bacterium
GCTGTTATCGCCCTCCAGGTTAATATCTCCGTAATAAAAAGTATTGCGCGAATACGAAGCCGCTGCAAAATCCGCCATCCGGAAGTGCCAGTGTACACCATCATTTGAATAAAACTGGTACTTGGCATATGACCTAATGGATTCCCATCTTAATTGCGGTGAATAAAAATCTGAAAAACTACTGGCCAGGTGCACCATCCAAGACATGTTCACCCCCCAGCATTGTCTCGGATGTGTAGCGCTGTCTGAACATCTGCCAGGTGCTGGCCGGCAGCCGATAGTTTAATTTTGTTGAAAGCGAACGCGACGGTATGTTTGAGGCGGGTTCGGAAAACACATACAGTTCCTGGGAACGAACTGCGCACCCGGTAAAAACAGCCAGCAAAAAACAAATCGCTTTACGCATCGGTGCATTTTTCTTATTCTGGCCGGAACCATGGGTATTACTCCTGGCAAAACCGGTTGCCTCCCAGCGTTCAGCGTCCCAGCAACTGCTTTATTTTTGCTTCCAATTGCCGCCCTTCCAGGTCGCGTGCGATTATTTTTCCTTCCTTATCCAGCAAATAACTGGTGGGGATCTGTTCTATCTTCCACTGGCTGGAAACAGGGGCATTCCGGCCGCCGTCTTCGTTTACCTGCAGCCAGCTAATTTTATCCGCGGCCACCGCTTTTTTCCATTCGCTTTTATCTTCGTCTAAACTGATACTGTAAATCTCAAATCCCCTTTGTTTCAAAGACGGATAGATATTGATCAGGTGTTTATTGGCCCTCCGGCAGGGGCCGCACCAGCTGGCCCAGAAATCAATTAATACCACCTTGCCTTTTAAAGACGATAGGCTGATGAAGTTGCCCTGCATATCTTTCAGTTTGATATCGGGCGACAGGCTGCCAATAGCGGGCTGAGCTGACAGGCCCAGGGAGACGAATAAAATACCCGCCAGCAAAATCTGTTTCATGCATTAAAATTTAAAATGAGGAAATTGTTTTACGTGTCCTAAAACGATTAAATGGTTACATGAGAAATACGCATTCCAGCGCCAGGACCTGCTTTTTGATAACAGGCCCCGGCCCGGCCGGTTTTTATACACTGCATCGTCGTTGCCTTACTGTATTTTTTAATACGCCGATTGCATAAGAAAATTTCAGTCAACGATAACCAGTTTTGTTTCGCCGTTCAGCACCTGATCCGGGATGTCCAGGAAATGATATTCATTTTTACTGGTGTATTGCTAAACATACCGGTGATGGTAAAGCGGGCAACAAAAAAGCCAGCGTCTTCCACTGCTTTTTCTAAACCCTCAATATCAAGCACCTGCCCTTCTTTAAAGGCAATAGTGAACGCTGAATTCTCTTTGTCCGGTTGCACAGATGCAACAAATGGTAATTGTTTCAACACGTTATCAATAGCACGCGAACACATGGCACAGGTGAGCCTGCTGGCCTGGATGGTGGCGCCGGTAAACGGCGCCTGCACCGTCAATGCCATCAGGACAACTAGTCAAATAATAATTGCTTTTTTCATGGTAGAATTATTTAATTGGCGGGTTTAATTGCTGGTGCTTCTTTTCTGGTATAGTGACAGCATTCGGGTAGTTTATTATAGGCCTCATTATCCGCGGTAACATCTTTTGTATCGTAGCCCGCGGCCGCAACAGACTGCTCTATTTTTTCCATACTTGTTTTAGACATATTGTAAGAAACGGAGAGCTGTTTGCTGTTTTCATTCCAGCTGGCGGTCACCGCACCTGCCTTTTTTGCGGCCTTTTCAATCTTATCCTTGCACATGCCGCATTCACCCCACACTTGTATACTCTCTTTATTAACAGAGTTGTTCACCGGTTTCTGGGCATGCACGGCCGGCAACGCGGCCAAAATAAAAAGCAACAACAAAATGATACAAGACGTTTTCATAATGAATTAGTATTAAAATAAAAAATGGTTGAATACAAATGATCGGTTCGCCTGCCAGGTAGCAATGGCCAAACAAAAAAAAGATATTCATCATACAAAATGATGATACCTTATGGTGTTATCAGATCCGTAAAAGATGGTTGAGAATAAAAAACGGGAGCTGCCCGTCATCGTAACGAGGCGGGGAATTATTGTTACAAGCCGCAATGGAATCGGTCAGTGCATATAGCGAAGTGTTGATCAGGTTAAATTCCTGTGAAACGGATGGTGGAGGTGTAATTGTATAATCCGTGCTAACCTGTTTGTGCAGATCCTGTAGTTTAATAAATATTGTTTCGTCGCGGCAACACTTGTTCCTGGCGTTTTGCATACCACAAACGGAACAGGTATGAGTGCTTACTTCCGCAAATTTAACGGAAGAACCTACTTGTTTTTCCATGCAATAATGTATATGCAGCACCAGTCCGCTGGTAATAGCCAGGTACATAAAGGCAACTGATATGGTCAGAATTTTTTTCATTAATCGCTACAAATGTAGAAACTAAAACCTGGAATGTCAATGCCCGGATTGTTAAAGAAGACATTATTTAGTTCACAAAACTCCAGAACACGCCGAACCGTATCTGCAGACCCGGATAGGGATAACCGGCAATGGCCATGTTATTATTGGTAAACCCGAAGCCATTTCTGGTACGCACGGTATTTAGGTTTTCTGCCCTCACATAGGCGGTAAAGCTTTTTATACGGAAATGAAAATACGCATTAATGGTAGGCATCCGCAAACGGATGGTGGCCGTATCCTGGTAATAAAACTGGCCCAGCAGGGGCGAATAGCCGTCCGCTTTATAGGGTGTATTGTATTTTATTTCAAGTCCGGTAGCCAGCAACAGGTTTTTAAAACCCAGATTGCCCAGGTAACCAAAGCGGCTGCGGCCAAATACCAGCGGCACATTTACCGGGCCGCTACCGGCCTTTTGCTGCACCGTTACTTCAAATATCCACTGCAGGCGCCGGGTCAGCCGGAACTCTTTTTCGGCGCTTATTTGCAGCAAGTTAAAAATAGCAGACGACTGGCGCGCATGGTAATAATCGATGAAATAGGAATAATTGGTTAACAGGTAATAATTGCCGGACAGCTTTAACCTGCGCTGCGGCTGTTCCAGCGAAGCAAATATACGGGTGGTATTCTCCTTGTTAAAACCGCTGGTATTGGAAATATTAAAACTGCTGAGCGGGTTAAAAATATACGAGGGCGACCGGTTCACATTCTGAAGCCCTAATTGCAGGTAGCCAACCTGCCTGCTCACATACCGGCGCAAGCTGCCATAAGCATTGTAATCGCCGGCATTGAGCCCGGTTACATAGAATTCTCCCTGCGCTTCTGCGTCCCATTTCAGGTTGCGTGTTTTATTCCGGTACTCTGCATGCACCCAGGTATTGTGGTAGGTGGCCGAACCGCCGTCGAAAATACCCTTCAGGTTTTGCAGGCTGGCGCCCAATTTAAAAAACTGCTGCGGGTTTTTGGTATCCGGGAACTGGTAAACAGAAAAATCATTGGTTATTTCGTTCCACTTGTCCAGCAGTTGATAGGTAGCAGGCATCGACAGGAAATTATAAAAAGGCCGGTAAAAATTGGTGTCGTTATACATATCCACGCCGGCATCACTGAACTGGTAATTATACGTATTATACTGGAAACTATGTTCAATCCGCAGCTTGGGATAAAACAAATGGATGGTAACGGAATCCGTTTGTACGGAGTCCTTTTTACCCAAATCATATTGCTGCCGCAGAAAGAAATTATTGGTTTTGTATTTATTGCCGGTGATGACCGAGGTAGTAAACGGATTGGTATAACGCGGAAGCACCGGGCCAAGCAACACATCAATGGTAGCCCGGTCTTTATTGGCGGGCAGGTCATCCAGGTCGCTTTCATTTCTTATACCGCCGTTTTCAGCAGCCTGTATCTTATTATGGATAAAAACAAAAAATAGATGATAGCGCCGGTTCGGTGATTGGTAAAAGGAATTCAGGCGGTAGCTTGACTGGCTGGTATTTTGATTTTTAAAAAATCCGGGCGCTGTCAGCAGCCGGTATTGGAAAGCGAAATTCCAATTGGGGTTTATGTTCTGTGTATGTACCACGCTCACCATCTGTTCCTGCTTACTGCTTAGCAGGTAGCCCAGTTCAGTATACGGGCGGGTTGTATTAAAAAATTTTGTATCCTCCAGTTTTATCTTATAAATATCAAACGAATGAAACCCCGCGTCCCATCCCGCTTTCATTAGCGGTGAAAACAAATATGATTTGGCCGCAGTACCTGTATTGCCCAGGTAAAAATAATCTGACGGGATTAGAAATTTTTTTGAAAAATCATTGATGGATGAATCGAATTTAAGATAGCGGCTGCTGTCGAGATAACGAAAATTAATGGTAATAGAGTCTTCCTGCCCCGTGCGGTGTTTAAGGCTGTCTCTTGTACCGTTACTGCCGCCGGATCCAACGCCGCGCGGCATGCGGCCCAGGATACCCTTCTGGGCATTGCCTTTCAGCGCAGTTGCCAGTATTATAATGAATAATATGTATAAAATCCGGCTCAATATAATACAGGCAAATTACTTATGAAATGCAATAAAGAAGTCTAGCGGGAAGTTAATCTTACACGGCCATGATCATTTCTTTGAAAATGGCGCTGAGTTTTGGCTCCGCATCCCTGGCTGCCTGTAGTACCTCTTCGTGCGTAATGATGTTTGCTTCCTCGCGTATACCGATATCTGTTATAACGCTCATGGCAAACACCGGCAGCCCCGCGTGTACCGCAGTTATTACCTCCTGCACCGTGCTCATGCCCACGGCATCACCGCCCAGCTTTTGAATCAGCTTGTATTCTGCCCTGGTTTCAAATGTAGGGCCGGTTACCCCGCAATACACGCCCTTTTTTACAGTTATCCCCAGTTTTGCCGCAATGGCTTCCGCCTTCCGGATAAGATCCTTTTTATAGGGTTCGCTCATATCGGGGAAACGGGGGCCCAGTGAAGTGTCGTTTTTTCCGAGCAGGGGGTTTACGGCAAAAAGACTAATATGATCTTCAATAATCATCAGGTCTCCTACCCTAAATCCCGGGTTTACACCGCCGGCCGCATTGCTTATCAGCAGGGTTTCTATGCCCAATTCTTTCATTACCCGGATGGGATAGGCAACTTCCGCAGCGGAATACCCTTCATAGAAATGAAACCGGCCGGCCATACAAACCACTTTTTTCTCTCCCAGTCTGCCAAAAATCAACTTTCCATAATGCCCTTCTACCGTTGAAACCGGGAAATGTGGAATGCAGTCGTAATGAATTTCGTTATCAATCTTTAATTCATTTACCAGGTTTCCCAAACCGCTTCCCAATACGATGCCCGTGTGCGGTGTACCGGTATATGTTTTTTTTATAAAGGCTACTGTCTCCTTTACCTGCCCACCTGTTACTATCATATTGCTTATTTACTGCCTGCAAATATAAAGAAATGCGCAACCAGGGAAACATTAACTAAGCCGCGATTAAGTTTTGGCGGTAAAACGTTTGCAAATGGGGTGTTTCCGGTTATATTTGAAGTTTAGCCAAAGCTCTTGCCCAATCAAATCAAACATATTCTTTTTTTCCTGCTTCTATTGTTCTTAAAAAAAACAGGTGTAGCACAGTTATGTACTGGCAGCCTGGGCGATCCCGTGGTTAATATCAGTTTTGGCAGTGGCAGCAATCCGGGTCCACCATTGCCTGCCTCCGTCACCACCTACAATTACGCCAATAAATCCTGCCCGGACGACGGCTACTATACCATTGCCAACAGCACGTCCGGCTGTTTTAGCAATACCTGGCATACCTTAACAGAAGACCATACACCGGGCGATGTGAATGGTTATATGATGCTGGTAAACGCTTCCTTTAATCCTGGAGTTTTTTACCTGGATACCGTAAAGAATTTATGTGGCGCTACCACGTATGAATTTTCAGCCTGGATGCTAAGCATCTTAAAATCTTCTGCCTGTAATGGAACCGGTAATATGCCCAATATCAGTTTCAGCATAGAAACAACGGCCGGTGTTTTGGTACAATCCTATAATACCGGCAATATTGATAATTTATCCTTTCCGCAATGGAACCATTACGGTTTCTTTTTTACGTTGCCTCCCGGCGTAAACGACCTGGTGTTGCGAATGACCAATAATGCTCCGGGTGGTTGTGGAAACGATCTTGCGCTGGATGATATTACCTTTCGCCCCTGCGGGCCAAAAGTAGACGCCGCGTTTGTCAATGTAACCGGAACGGGCGACACAGCCAATTACTGTATCAGTGATAACAAAACCATTACCATCAGCGGCAATGCTCAATTGGGTTATAGCAATCCGTTCTTTCAGTGGCAGCAAAGCACCGACAGTGGCGCCAGCTGGCAGGACATTCCGGGTGAGACCTCAACCAATTATACAAAAACATTTGCTGCCGCGGGGAGATTCCAGTACCGGATGACGGTTGCAGAATCAGGCAATATCGGGCTTGCAAGATGCAGGGTGGCATCAAATATATTAAACATTCTTATTGATGCCATCCCGCTGCCGCAGCCAGGCAATTCCTCACCAGTCTGCGAACACGTACCGGTAACGCTTTCGGCAAAAAACGGGGATAGCTATTCGTGGACCGGGCCCAATGGGTTCACATCAGTCATAGCCGCACCAATTATTAATTCCACCTCTTTAACCGATGCCGGACAATATTATGTACTGGTTACTACAAAAGGCGGTTGCACCCGGCAAGACTCAACCCTGGTAGTTGTACACCCCATACCCATACCCGATGCCGGTGCCGATGCAATTATTTGTGAAAACACGCGTACCACCCTGCAGGCCAGCGGTGGTACACTGTATCGCTGGGAACCATCAACCGGTCTTTCCGATACAACCATTGCAAATCCGGTGGCCGCGCCCGTGGCTACCACTGTATATACGGTTTCCGTGGGCAACCAATGGCTTTGCTGGTCCAGGGATACAACGATACTAACCGTTTTGAAAAAACCGCTGGCCAGTGCAGGGCCCGATAAAAAAATAATAGCCGGCCAAAGCATCAAACTTAATGGAACGGCTTCGGGTGATACGGCTTCTCATTTCTGGACGCCGCCGCTGTTTATTGACAATGCCGCTTCGCTTGCTCCGGTGGTAAACCCCGTGAGCGATATTACTTACACCCTGCATGTATTATCCAACAATGGCTGCGGCACTTCAACAGATGAGGTTTTTGTGCGTGTACTAAAAAAGATCGGGGTGCCCAACGCGTTTTCACCAAACGGCGATGGTATCAACGATGTGTGGAACATTGAGGCGCTTGACAGCTATCCCGAATCCGAAACCCGGGTATTTAACCGTTACGGTCAACTGGTTTTTGAATCAAAAGGGTATGGCATACCCTGGAATGGCAAATACAACGGCAAACCGCTGCCAACTGGCACCTATTATTATACCATTGACAGAAAAAATGATTTCCCTGTAATGAGCGGCTGGATTATGTTAATCCGTTAAAACAGTTGAAAAGGCTATTTTTGTGCCATCAGTTATCTACCGGGCGGGCCAAACCGTTTGCCTTGCACCCAAGGTCTCGTCTTCATCCACCAACCGGTAATTAAATTATATTGTTGTCTGGCATTAATCTTGAACCTTAGTGCCCCGTGCAAAAACAATAGGTTTTTTGGAGTCCAGATGCTATTTTGTCATTGAATTAAATTGTAATGAAACAATCAAATATGTTTTTTAGCCAGGAAGATGAGATGGATTTCATCCCTATAATACCCCTCAACGAAAACGAGAACGATGATGGCCAGGAAGTAGTGATACCAACAGAATTGCCCTTATTACCTCTTAGAAATACTGTTTTATTTCCCGGCGTCGTGTTGCCGATAACTGTGGGTCGCGACAAAAGTATTAAAGCAGTGAATGAGGCATATAAGGCTGACAAATTGGTAGGCGTAATAGCGCAAAAAGACAGTACCATTGAAGACCCTGCCATCACTGATTTGGAAGATATTGGCACAGTAGCAAAAATTGTAAAATTGATAAAAATGCCCGATGGCGGCACAACAGTTATCATACAAGGCAAAAGAAGGTTTAAGATAGGCGCTATTACACTGGAAGATCCTTTTTTTAAGGCAACGGTGCAATTGCTGGAAGAAGAAGAAGCACCCAAAGACCAGGATTTTGAAGCCTATGTTTCCAATATAAAAGAACTGGCGGCCCAGATTATCCAGTTGTCTCCGAATATTCCCTCCGAAGCATCGATTATTTTAAAAAATATTGAGAATCCTGCCTTTCTCATCCATTTTGTAAGCAGCAATCTTAACACCGGGCTGGCAGAGAAACAACAGATACTGGAAATAAATCATATTAAAAGCCGGGCCGATATTTTAATGCAGTTGCTGCAGCGCGAACTACAGTTTGCCGAGCTGAAAAACAAGGTAACCAACAAGACCCGCACGGAACTGGATAAACAGCAGCGTGACTATTTTCTGCAGCAGCAGATGAAAAGCATTAAAGATGAGTTGGGCGGCGATACAAACGATCGCGAATTGAAAGAGCTGCAGAAAAAAGCAGAAAACAAAAAATGGCCAAAAGCCGCCAAAGAATTGTTCCAGAAAGGCATTGAAAAACTGGAGAGAATGCATCCCAGCACACCCGATTATTCTGTTGTGTACAACCATATAGACGTGTTGCTTGATCTACCCTGGGAAGATTATACCAAGGACCTGTATGACCTGAAAAAAGCTAAAAAGGTTTTGGATCATGACCATTACGGCATGGACAAAATAAAAGAACGGATACTGGAATACCTGGCAGTATTAAAATTGAAAGGCGATATGAAAAGCCCTATCCTCTGCTTTGTTGGCCCTCCGGGGATTGGCAAAACATCACTGGGCAGGAGCATTGCCAACGCCATTGGCAGAAAATACGTGCGGCTGAGCCTGGGCGGGCTGCACGACGAAAGCGAAATACGCGGTCACCGGAAAACGTATATCGGCGCCATGCCCGGCAGGATTGTACAGTCTTTGAAAAAAATAAAATCGGGTAACCCGGTCATGATACTGGATGAAATTGATAAAGTGGGTAATGACCACCGCGGCGATCCTTCCTCCGCATTGCTGGAAGTGCTTGACCCGGAACAAAACCATACTTTTTACGATAATTACCTGGAACTGGAGTATGATCTTAGCAAGGTATTGTTTATAGCAACGGCCAATAATGTTGCCAATATACAACCGGCGCTGAGAGACCGGCTTGAGATAATAGACCTGAGCGGATACGCGGTAGAAGAAAAAATAGAAATCGCAAGACGGCACCTGGTACCCCGACAAAAAGATCTGCACGGACTGGCTAAAATGAATTTTAAGATCAGCGATAAAGTGCTGGAAAAAATTATTGAAGACTATACTAGAGAAAGCGGCGTACGTGAACTGGACAGGCAACTGGCATCCATGATGCGTAACCAGGCCAAGGAATTTGCTATGAAGGGCAAATTAAAACCAACGCTCTCCAATGGTGATGTGGAAAGGGTGTTGGGCAAGCCCCGTTATAGCAACGACCTGTACAAGACAGCAAATATGCCGGGTGTGGCGGTTGGTCTTGCCTGGACTTATGTTGGAGGTGATATCCTTTTCATAGAAACCAGCCTGAGCGAAGGGAAAGGTGAGCTGAAACTGACCGGCAACCTGGGTAATGTAATGAAGGAAAGCGCGGCAACTGCCCTGACCTACCTGCAATCAAATGCAAAAAAACTGAATATTGACCCGCAGGTATTTGCCAAGAACAATATCCATATACACGTGCCCGAGGGAGCGGTTCCAAAAGACGGACCCAGCGCGGGCATCACCATGATGTCGGCCATTGCATCGGCCATAACCGGCAAAAAAGTAAAACCCTGGCTTGCCATGACGGGCGAAAGCACCCTGCGCGGCCAGGTATTGCCGGTAGGTGGCATCAAAGAAAAAGTGCTGGCGGCCAAACGTGCGGGACTAAGAGAAATAATTCTCTGCTGGCAGAATGAAAAAGACGTACTGGAAATTGACAGCACTTTTATAAAAGGCGTAAAATTTCATTATGTAAAAACAATGCAGCAGGTACTTGACCTGGCCCTGGTTAATTAATGGTATTAAAATAAGAGGAGCCGGGCAAGCTGTTTAAACAAATCAGGCCTTACCTAAATATTTTACTTTTATACAAACAAGTGGTCCCTCATTTTCAGGGGGATTTTTTTTACGTTTGTTCCCACCCTATTGCCAATGGCATGTAACAAAAGCAGCACCCGGCCACCGGTTTATACTCCTCCCCGTTCTTTTTAATTTCAATTTTTCAGGTTAGCTTGCTCCCAATGACAAGGCCCCGGCTAAAAACCATATCATTCTATCTTAGCTGCCTGGCATTGCAAACTGCGTGGCTGGTGACGGGCGCGCAAACATTGGGTGGCAATGCCGCCTATAATTTTTTAAAGCTACCCAACACCCCGCAATTGTCGGCTCTTGGCGGCATTAACATTTCAACCCTTACCAACGATGCTGGTATGGCATTCAACAACCCTTCGCTGTTAAGAGAAGATATGCAGCGGCAACTACACATATCGTTTAATAACATGTATGCCGGTGTCAAAAACTACCACAGCCTTTATGCCTGCCGCTATGATAAATGGAAAACAAATTTTGCAGCGGGGGTAAATTTTATTGATTACGGAACCCTTGCGCAAACAGATGCCGCCGGTAATATACTCGGTTCTTTTCATCCCTCCGACTATGTTTTACAATTATCCGCATCCAGGAAATATGCAGAAAAATGGTATTACGGGTTGTCTGTTAAATTCATCCGATCGGCATATGGCATTTACCGTTCCAGTGCGATAGCGATAGACGCCGGTGTTTCTTATTATGATACAGCCAGGCTCTTCCAGGTTTCACTTGTCATGAAAAACATGGGCATCCAGCTGAAAAAATACATGAATTCCCGGGGCGATGATTTGCCTTTCGACATAGAAGCCGGTTTTACAAAAAGACTGGCCAATGCCCCCATCCAGTTTTCGGTAACGGCACACCACCTACACCAGTTCAACATCCTCTACAATGATACTGCTTTTAACAACAGCAATGGATTCAACCAGGGCAATGAATCGGCTATTACACCCGATAAAATCTTCCGGCACCTGGTGTTCAGCAGCCAGGCGTTTATAGGCAGCAGGATTGAATTAACACTGGCCTATAACTACCTTTTGCATAAAGAGCTGATGATTGCAAATACGGCCAATGGGTTTACCGGCCTGTCTTTTGGCGCAGGAGCGCTGTTCAAAAAAATACAGATCCGTTATGCGCGCAGCCATTACCAGAACAATACCGGGTATAACCAACTGGGCTTTAACCTGTTTTTTTATGATTAAGCACCCTGCATACAGGTAAAGTTCTAGTAAATATTAAAAAAAAGCCGCAAAAGGATAATTGTATTCCTTTTTTTTAGAATGCTTTTAGTTAAATAAATTTACTTGAATAGAACACCATTTGCTGTGTCGGGGAATAAGGCATCCTACAAATAAAAAAGGCTGCCTTATAAACAATAAGACTTTAACCGGGACGGCTTGATTTTCATTTTTTAATATTATATACCAGGCCAATGATTAAAATAGCACTTGCTGATGATCACCACCAGGTAAGGGAAACGTGGCATTATATTTTATCGACCAACAAAAATTTCGATTTGGTGGCAAAATGCCGGAACGGGCAGGAAGCCATTGAAGCAGCCGCAACATTTTCTCCGGATATATTTATGATGGATATCAATATGACACCGGTAAACGGCATCGAGGCAACGGAAACAATTACCGAAAGGTACCCGGGCATAAAAGTGATTGCCATGTCTATACACCTGGAAAGCGGATATGTAAAACGGATGTTGCAAGCCGGGGCATGCGGCTATATAACAAAAAATTCGTCTTATCAGGAAGTGTTTGATGCCATTATTCGGGTACACCAGGGCGAGACGTATATCTGCCATGAGGTGCAAAGAAAGTTTCCGGTTTGTTTCTAACCAGCCGGTGTATCAGACCCCTACTATGCCGTTAATACATCGTTTTTTTCCTGTTTGAATGCTTCTCTTGGCTGCAGACCCAGCAAGTTAAACATGGCCATATCTTCGTCAAAAGAGGGGTTGGGCGTTGTGAGCAATTTATCGCCTGCAAAAATAGAATTGGCGCCTGCCATAAAACACATGGCCTGTTCCGCAATGCTCATTTCGGTTCTGCCAGCGCTCAGGCGTACCATGGTTTGCGGCATGATGATACGGGCCGTGGCAATCATACGCACCATGTCCCAGATATCTACTTTTTTATTGTCCTGCAAAGGCGTTCCTTTTACTCTTACCAGTGCATTAATAGGCACACTCTCCGGGTGCCGGGGCAGGTTGCAAAGCGTGTATAGCATCCCAATTCTGTCTTCATGGGTTTCACCCAGGCCAATAATTCCGCCGCTGCAGACACTGATGCCGGCATTGCGTACATTGTCTAAAGTTTGCAGCCTGTCGGTATACGTTCGGGTGGTAATGATATCTCCGTAATGCTCTTCGGAGGTATCAACATTATGGTTATACGCATAGAGGCCGGCATCATGTAATTTCTGTGCCTGCCCTTCCGTAAGCATTCCCATGGTACAACAAACTTCCATACCCAACGTGTTTACGCCTTTTACCATTTCAATTACCCGGTCAAAATCGCGGTTGTCGCGCACCTCCCGCCAGGCTGCTCCCATACAGAACCGGGTAGAGCCCGCGGCTTTTGCCTTGGCGGCATATTCCATCACGTCTTCCGTTTGCATCAGCGCCTGTACGTTTACACCTGTGTTGTAACGGGCTGCCTGCGGACAGTAAGCGCAGTCTTCCGTGCAACCTCCAGTTTTAATGGACAACAGGGTACATACCTGCACCTCGGAAGTATCCTGGAACTGTCGGTGAACGGTTGCGGCACGATATATTAATTCTAAAAGCGGCGTATTATAGATCCCGGCAATCTCTTCTTTGGTGCGCTTTTTTTGCGTATTCATTGTTCAGCCTGGTTTTATAAGCGAATGTATAATTTAATAAGCAAATTGGATGCGGCTACCTGGCAGCGATGACCCCTACTCCAGGACAAAAAATAACAAAACAATCCATTTCCTGAAATGCAGATCGGAAACGCGGATTTACAGATAGCTTAGGTTGGTTTTAGGGGTTAACCGTAACAGGGTTTCATACATTAGCCGGATGGTTGTTTCAATATCGCTCCGGTGCAGCATTTCCACGGTGGTATGCATATAGCGGAGTGGAATGGAAATGAGCACAGACGGGCATCCGTCGTTTGCATAGGCAAATGAATCCGTATCGGTGCCCGTACTCCGGCTAACGGTTCTCATCTGAACGGGTATATGCGATGCTGCCGCAACCTCCTGAACAATATCTAGCAGTTTATTGTGTACAGCCGGTCCAAATGCAAGTGAAGGCCCTTTTCCACACTGCACATCGCCTTCTATATTTTTATTGATCATGGGTGTGGAAGTATCGTGAGTAACATCCGTAATAATGGCCACATTGGGTTTTATACGCCGGGCTATCATTTCGGCCCCCCGCAGACCAACTTCTTCCTGCACCGCATTTACCACGTATAGTCCATAGGGCAGTTTCTTTTTGTTTTCTTTTAGCATCCTGGCTACTTCCGCAATCATAAAACCGCCCACGCGGTTATCAAACGCGCGGCCCACGTAATAATCATGTGCAAGCTCTGCAAAACCGTCCTGATAGGTAACCACTGCGCCAATATGTATACCCAGCGCTTCCACTTCCTTTTTATTGCGGGCCCCGGTATCAAGAAACAGGTTGTCTACTTTTGGCTGCTGCTCCTTTGCATCGGGGTTGCCCAGGCGGGTATGAATGGCCGGCCATCCAAACACCGCGGGAACCGGGCCTTTTTTCCCATGTATGAATACGCGCTGCGCCGGTGCAATCTGGTGGTCGACACCACCATTCCGTTTGAGGTACAATAGCCCGTCACTGGTGATATAATTTACAAACCAGCTGATTTCATCTGCGTGCGCCTCTATCACCACTTTAAAAGGAGCATTGGGATTTATTACACCTACGGCCGTACCGTAAGGATCCGTAAACTGCGTGTCAATATAAGGTTGTAAATAATTAAGCCAGCGTTTCTGGCCGCTGCTTTCAAAACCTACCGGCGAGGCATTGTTGATATAATTCCTAAAAAAAGCCATGGAAGCCTCTGTAAGCACTGGCTTTGATTTTTTAACCTGTTTTGCCATGTATATTTAAATTTAAAAGGATTAACCGGAAACTGTTTAGTGCAGTAGCTGCTGTAAACAAAAATAGTATACCTGCGCAGGGCGGTGACACCAATAGCATCAAAAATACTTAAATATGAAATAGGATCATCAAAAGCCCCGATAACATCATCAACCCATCCAATACAAAATAATACAGGTAGTCTGAAAAGTTCTTTTTTGCGTAGTTATACAAGACGGTAACAATTATCCCGGGTACAAACTGGATCAATACCAACGGCAATGAAAAACCGTCAGCGTAAAGGGCACCGGTAAAAACCGCAAACAATACCATCGACAGTGCAAAAAGATTATTGATCCCCCGTTCGTTAAACCAGGTAATCATACTGCGGACGCCGTCTGCCTTATCGTCCTCACGGTCGCGGTAGTCAAACAGGATACAGATTGCATAGATTAAAAAAAATCGGCTGCAAGCCAGCCAGGTAAAAGCCATTTCCCAGGTTCTGCCGGCAATCAGCAGGGGCAGCAGCGTTGTCACATACATCCATACAAAAGACAGGAATATGGTTTTGCCAACAGCAATACGCCGGAGACCGATAAATATTTTTTGCGGGATCTTGGGCGCCGAATAAAGAAAGGTAACAAAAGCGCCCAGCGCTATCCAGAACCAATGCTGCCGCAGCATAAAAAAATATACAAATGAACCCAGTAACCCGATTAAATATAAAATGAAATGGAGCGATTTGTATTTTAACGCCCAGGCAAGTCGTTCTGAAGCGGTGGCTGAATGATGTGTGAGGAACCAATGAAAATTATAACTGCAAACGGTAGAAAAAAAGATAAACCCATAGAACACCGGAGATATTGTTACATCCGGGAAAAGCAACTCCACCTGGTAAACCATTATAACAGCACATAGTGCAATATAAAGGCTGCTGAATATAAAAAAATTGAAAAAGCTCTTCAGCATGAAACGAGACTGCAAATAAAATGAATAATCATTACCGGATAACAATTACCTGCCCGGTACTGACCGTATCACTTACATTCCCGGCTTTGTCACGTATCCAGAATTTTATGATAAGCGTATCTGGCTGGGCCTGTGAAGGCACACTCCCCGGTATAGGTGGTGGTGAAATGGCAGATAAAATGGTTTGATAATCAAGCACTATATTTATTTCGCCTTTTGAATAATCAGGGAAATCCGGTATTTTATATTTAATGGAATCGCGAATAGTGGGTACCACGGTTTGGTTTAACCGTATCTTTTTGAGAAACAGTGAATCGCTGATGTCTCCTTCTTTGTCCGTATAAGAAAGAACAATGGTAGTGCTGCCGTTTTCGGGGATAATCTTGTTGGTGATTGTTTTTATGGATATCTGCGGTTTGGTTTGATACTTATCTTTGTTGCAGGCAGCAAAGACTATCAAAACCAAACCAGCGGTTACTAATTTCTTCATATACAAATGTTAAAACAAATTTAGCCGATGCCTGTGGAATTACCTAACATATCAGGTGAATGGAATGATAAAATTTTCGGGCTGCAAGCACAGCAATTCGGGGAAATGGCATGGCAGACCTTTCTTTACCAGTACAAACACAATACCCTATACGGCCAATATGCCCGGGCCGTTGGCAGGCAGCCCGAGAATGTGCACTCCTTGGCGGATATCCCGTTTTTACCCATCAGCTTTTTTAAAACCCATGCAGTTCTTACCGGTACTTTTGAACCCGAAACTGTTTTTGAAAGCAGTGGTACCACCAACACCACCAACAGCCTCCATTATATAAAACAACAGGTCCTCTACCACCGGAGTTTTACCCAGGCATTCCGGCAGTTTTACGGGTCGCCAACCGAATATTGCATTATCGGCCTCCTGCCCTCCTACCTGGAACGATCCCGCTCTTCGCTGGTGATGATGGTAACTGAACTGATAAAACAAAGCAATCACCCGCAAAGCGGTTTCTATCTCTACGAACACCACAAGCTGTTGAGCACCCTGCAGTACCTGGAGGCCAAAAAACAAAAAACGCTGCTCCTGGGTGTAAGCTTTGCCCTGCTTGATTTTGCGGAAACCCATTCCCTGAAACTACGGCACACCATTGTAATGGAAACCGGTGGCATGAAGGGACGACGCCAGGAATGGACCCGCCAGCAGGTGCATGATTTTCTAATGGAAAGACTGGGGCTTACCTCCATCCATTCCGAATATGGAATGACAGAGCTTTTGTCGCAAGCCTATTCTGCCGGCAACGGCATTTTTTATAGCCCGCCCTGGATGAAAATCTTATTACGGGAAGAAGATGATCCCCTGCGCCCGGCGAAGTCCGCCAGTGGTATTATTAATATCATCGACCTGGCCAATATCGATTCCTGCGCCTTTATTGCAACCGACGACGCGGGCAAATTGCATCCCGATGGCGGTTTTGAAGTAATCGGACGGGTGGACAATGCCGATCTACGGGGATGTAGCCTTATGTCAATTTAAGAACGACTCCTGCAACCGGAACAATGTCACCAACCCACTCAAATGAACGAAAATAAATGCCGTCTGCGGGTACGCCAGGAAGGTTGATTTTGGCGCCAACACGTTTTTTGGATTCAGGACTGCCCAGTTCGGTTATCCATTTTGGGTAGTATACCTGCTATGGGCAATGGTAGTTTTGTTCTTGTACCCGCTTTGTAAAGGATGCAACCAATATAAAAAACACCCATCGCCAGTGGTGGCGGAGATATTTATAAACAGCGGCGGCAGGGATAACAGGCAACCGGGTGGGAACCCTGTTTGTAAATGATGTTTACCCTTAGCGGGCGCCGCGCTGCAACAATAACAATGGCTTATTTTCTGGCTATATCTGCCACGCTTCTTTTTTCGAGTACTTTCAGGGTTACATCCCGTACGCTCACCATCATATCGTGCAGTCCGCAACTTTTTTCATCGCAGTTTTTACATCGCTCATAAAAATTCAGGCTAACACAGGGAAGCAGGGCTATGGGCCCGTCCAGCAGGCGTATTACTTTTGCCATGGGCACCTGCGATGGGGGCACGGCAAAAGAGTACCCCCCTCCTTTTCCTTTCTTGCTTTCCAGCACGCCCGCTTTTTTCAATTCCAGCAGGATATTTTCCAGGAACTTCAGTGGTATTTTTTTCTTTCTTGCAATTTCGGCAATCAGCACCGGCCCTTTTTCCGTGTTCTGGGCCAGGTACATTAGCGCCTTAAATGCATATTGACTTTTTTTAGAAAGCATTCGTTTTTATTTTTCCTGTATCCGTTTTAACAATAGGTAAATTTGCTTTACGGTACCGTTATGGCGGCCGGCTACAAACCCAGCACTTCCTTCATACTAAAAATACCTTTTTTCCCGATTACAAATTCAGCCGCCAGCACAGCTCCGGTGGCAAAACCGGTGCGGTTATGCGCCGTATGAACAATATCAATGGTGTCAATATCGGAATAGTAGCTTACTTTATGGGTGCCGGGGGCTGGGTCTATGCGTTTGCTTACAATGGGGAGTTCCCCGGGTTCGCCCTCCGGATGGTTTACCCACCTGTTTTTACGACCAATAGCCGCCAGCACCTGTTCAGCCAGGGTAACGGCTGTTCCGCTCGGCGCATCTTTTTTTTGGGTATGATGCGTTTCCTCCATGCTCACATTATATTCCGCATGCAGCTTCATCAGTTCCGCCAGGCGTTTGTTGATTTCAAAAAAAATATTTACGCCAACGCTGAAATTGCTGGCATATAAAAAACAGCCGTTTTGTTGTTTACAATAAGCTTTTACTTCCTCCATTTTATTGAGCCAGCCGGTACTGCCGCAAACCACCGGTATGCCATATTCCAGGCATTTCCTGACATTGCCAAATGCGCTATGCGGGCCGGTAAATTCTATGGCGGCATCGGCCTGTTGCAGGTTGGCCGCCGTTAGGTCGGCGGCATTGTCCACATCAATCTTCAGCACTATTTCATGCCCGCGCTGCAGCGCTATCGCTTCAATTGCCTTACCCATCCTGCCATAGCCAATCAACGCAATTTTTATCCCTTTCAGTCCTTTTTCAGCAGAGCTTCCGGCTGCATCCATTTCCATCATTTTAAAATTTTGGCAAAGTTAATCAGTCAGTACGGTTTAATAACAATTCCCGGCAGGATATAGTTGGGCAGTCAGGCTAAAATGCCGGGTATGCCACCACCAGGTGCCCGGGAGCTATTATAAACCGGTTCCCGGTTTATTTCATCAGCTTTTTTGCTTCTGCGCTGATTGCCTCCTGTACAAGGGTGTGCATGGAACCCTGTGGCTGGTTCAAAACAAAATCAAGTATTTTTTTATTCAGGTCGAGCCCGTTTGCCTCTGCGGGGAGTACAGAAGCAACCTGGTTGATAAGGTGTATATTCTGGTCTTTCAGGTTGCGCACGGCTTCCCAGGCGTCTGCACTCACGTAGATCTGCTGCGATAAATTATGGTCGAACTCTTGTTTGATGGTTTGCGTCAGCAATTGCTGCATCTCGGCTTTGCCCAGGCCCGGCTGGTTGCTCCGGCTAACCAGGTTGGGTATGGCGATGCGGTCTGCCAGTATTACCAGGCGCTCATAAGCGGCCAATTGCAGGGGCTGTGTAGTAGCGGGCACCACCGCAGTGGTATTTGCAGGGATATCTGCAGGCACCGACTTTTTATCTTTCTGATAGAAATAATAATAAACGATAAGCAGGGCTATTAGTACCCCTATACTTATTAAAATAGTGCTTGTTTCTATCATGCATACAGGATTTATTGAGTTACAAATGTAAGGTTGCGAACAAAATTGGCGCATTTATCTTTTTACAAAGCCATAAACTATATAATGCCCCATTTGTTGTTATTTTTGAACAAATATCAGCATATGGAAACAACCACAATGGCGCCCGTACTTCTTACCGACCGGGCCGTGGCAGAAATAAAAAGATTAATGGCCGCTACTGATTTCGACCAGTCGAAAACCCTGCGTATTGGTGTAAAGGGCGGCGGCTGTTCCGGCATGACCTATATACTGGGATTTGATGATCAACAGCCTGTGGATGAACTATTTGAAACAAATGGGCTGACATATACAATGAACCCCGGCCATGGCATTTACCTGTTGGGAATGCAGGTGGACTGGCAGGATGGCTTAAATGCGCGCGGTTTTACTTTTACCAATCCCAATGCCAGCAAAACCTGTGGTTGCGGTACCAGCTTCGCGGTCTGAGGATGCTGACAGCGAAGTCATTTCTGCACCGTCGGGACAAAATTCCCGAAAAAACCAGTCATTTGCCCAAGCGTCTTCCGATCAAATGCCGGGTATCAGCGCCACTTCCTCCTGCCCATCTTTTTCTTTCCAGAATACCCTAACCTTCTGGGTTATGATGGAGTCAATTGATTTGCCTGTATAATCAGCCTGTATGGGTAACTGGCGACTGAACCGCCTGTCTATTAGTACACAAAGCTCAACTTTTGCGGGACGGCCAAAATCAAGCAGCGCGTCCAGCGCGGCGCGGATAGTACGGCCGGTATACAACACGTCATCTATAATAACCACCTGTTTGTTTTCAATGCTAAAAGGTATATCGGTTTTATTGGCCACATGCAGGTGGTCGCGTACATCATCCCGGTAGAAAGTAATATCCAGTTTGCCATAAAAAATGGCGGCCGCAGGCACTTGTTTCCTCAACTCCGATACAATCCGGTCCGACAGGTAGATGCCCCGGGGCTGGATGCCAATCAAAACCGTGTTTTCAAGATCAAGATGATTTTCCAGTATCTGCTGGCTTAGTCGTTGTATGGTAATGGCCAGCTGCTGTTCTGTAAGGACTGTCTTCAAGCAAATGAAAATTTGCTATAAAAATAGTGTATGCAGGTTAATTGTACTATTTTCCTTTTCTTTTGGTTAACAGGATTTGTTAAAAATGGCAGGCGCTGATGCGCGACTTTTTCGCCTATTTCCTCCGGCAAAGGTTGCCGCCGACCTTCAGGTATCCCAGGGCAGGCAGGTTCACCGGATGCTGAACAACAAAATCGGGCGGCAAGTGCGCCGTTATGGACCCGCGGCTATTTATTTGGGTTGGCATTCTGTAAAATAGACTTTATTTTCGCAGCACTTAGGCCAAAGAAACACTTCGTTTTTATGAATATGGTAGACTCCTTAGAAAAGATACCGGTAACCATTTTTCCCTCGCTGAAAGAAGGCTCGACCTTTATTGCCCATGAAATTGCGGCCACCATAAAAGCCAGGCAGGCCAAAGGTGAAAACTGCGTGTTGGGCCTGGCCACCGGATCTTCTCCAAAAACGGTGTATACGGAGCTGATACGCCTCCACAAAGAAGAAGGGCTTAGTTTCCGGAACGTAGTTTCGTTTAACCTGGATGAGTACTATCCAATAGACAAGGATGCTTTGCAGAGCTATAACCTTTACATGAAAGAGCATTTGTTTGACCATGTGGATATTGACACCGCCAACTGCCATGTTCCCGATGGCGAGATAAAAAAAGAGGATATCAAAAAACTCTGCGCCGACTACGATGCAAAAATTGACGCTGCGGGTGGATTGGATCTGCAGATACTTGGTATTGGCATTAACGGACATATCGGATTTAACGAACCCGGTTCCAGCCTTTTTTCCAAAACAAGACTGGTACCCCTGGAAAACTCTACCCGGATAGCCAACGCGCAGGAATTCCAGAATATTTCTAATGTACCCCGCCTGGCTATTACCATGGGCATCAGCGTTATCATGAAGGCAAAGAAAATTCTGCTGATGGCCTGGGGACAAATGAAAGCGCCTGTGATCAAAGACGCGGTAGAAGGTATTGTTACAGAACAGATCCCGGCCTCGCTGTTGCAGCAACACAGTGATACTACTTTTGTACTCGACGAAATTGCCGCCTCACAGCTAACCCGTTTTAAATTTCCTTGGCTCACGGGCGAATGCGACTGGTCGCCGACAATGGTAAAAAAAGCGGTGGTTGACATGGCCCTCCGGTTAAAAAAACCGGTACTCAGTCTTACCGGAAAGGATTACAATGACTATGGCCTGAGTGATCTGCTAGTGGAAAAAGGCGATGCCTATGAGATAAATATGCAGGTATTTTATATGCTGCGCGATAGCATAACGGGATGGCCTGGTGGCAAAAGCACGCCCTTGCCCAATCCGCCGGAAAGAATGAGCCCTTATCCCAAACGCTGCTTGATATTTTCTCCCCATCCCGATGATGATATTATTAGTATGGGAGGGACTTTTATGCGCCTGCACGATCAGGGGCATGATGTACACGTGGCATACCAGACAAGCGGCAATATTGCGGTGACCGACGAATTTGTAACACGTTTCCTTGATTTTGCGGTTGGTTTTGAAAACATGTTTGGCATCGACAGTAAAAAATCGCAGGCCATCCTGCGCGAAGCCAGAGAATTCCTGCTATCAAAGAAATCGAACCAGATGGACACAAAGGAGATACGTGCCATCAAAGGACTGATCAGAAGATGTGAAGCAGCGGCCACCTGCCGCTATGTTGGCATAAAGGACGAAAATATCCATTTTCAGAACCTGCCTTTTTATGAAACCGGCCGAATTGAAAAAAGGCCTATGGGCGAAGAGGATGTGCTGATTACGGTGGAGCTCTTAAAAAAATTAAAACCCCAGCAGATCTATTGTGCCGGTGATCTGGCCGACCCTCATGGCACGCACAAGGTATGCCTGGACACTGTTTTTGAAAGCATGCACCGTCTGAAGGCAACAAGTGGCGAGGAATGGATTAAAGACTGCTGGGTTTGGCTGTACAAGGGTGCCTGGCAGGAATGGGACATCAGTGAAATAGAAATGGCCATACCCATGAGCCCCGACCAGGTATTAAAAAAACGGTTTGGCATTTTTATACACCAATCCCAAAAAGACATGGTTCCTTTCCAGGGAAGCGATGCCCGCGAATTCTGGCAGCGCGCGGAAGAGCGCAACCGCAATACCGCAAAATTATATGAGCAACTGGGGCTGACTCATTATGCTGCCATGGAAGCTTTTGTAAAATGGCATTATTAGTTTCTATTGCCTCGGGGGAGTGGTGGTGGGGCGTCTGCCCGTTTTATTACCCCGTGGCAATAAAGCTGTTTATCCTGGCACCTGCTTTATCAACTATACGAGCGTTAACAGGAGTAAAAAAAATATTGTCAAGAACAACCCATTAACATTTTATAAGTTTAGCTCACCTATATTCACATATGCAAACAGCGCCGGATCGGCTTTTACCGGAAAAGAAAAACACCTGGTTTTACGCCTGGTCGGAACGCTCATTCCGCGTCAAATTCATTTTGGTGTGGTTGCTCATCTTTCCGCTGCTGGCCGCGTTCCATTTATTTTTTATTCATATTGAAAAACGGGAGGGCATTGTACTCAACGATTGGCTACTAGAGCATATTCCCGTACACAATGCATCACTGCCCGTATTTGTCTTTATCTGGGGTGCGGCGTTATTGGCCGTTATCAGGTGTGTAAAAAATCCGCGGATATTGTTGCTGATGCTATGGACCTACCTGCTGGTATCCATCTGCAGGATCCTGTGTATTTGGATGATTCCGCTGAATGCCCCGCCACATCTTATACCGTTGGTAGACCCGCTTACCAATTTCTTTTATGGCAAACACTATATCACCAAAGACCTTTTTTTCTCAGGTCATACCTCCAGCGTGTTTATTGTTTTCTTTGGGCTGGAGAAAAAAAGGGACAAGATTTTCATACTTATTTCCGTGATATGTATTGCGGTGTTGTTGCTGGTACAGCATGTGCACTATACCATTGACATACTGGCTGCACCGGTGGCCACTTTTCTCTGTTTCAGGCTGGCCAAACTGATTTGCGCCCAACCGCTAAAAAGCCTCTCCCAACTGAAAATAAAATCCCTTTGACCGGCCGCCGGCCGCAATCCCATAGTCCAGTCGCAGGTTTAGTTTTTCGGACCGGGTTAAGGCAATGCGTACACCGCCTCCATAGGAATATTTTAGGGCAACCGGGCTCAGGTAAGCACAAGTATGGCTAACATTTCCTATTCCGCCAAAAGCCACCAGGCCCAGCCATCTGTAAACGGGCGCCCGGTATTCTGCCTGTAAAACAACCTGGTCCCTGTCACGGTATCGTCCATCATAATATCCCCGCATACTATTGGCGCCGCCAAAAGAAGCCAGGCTTCTCAGGGGTGGATCACCGTTATTGATAAATGCATATGCCTGTAATGCCAGCACCTGTTTCCTGTATGTTTTAATAAATCCACGCATATCCAGCACATAATTGGTATACCCGAAATCCGAACCAAAAGCCGGTGCAAAATGGTTAAAGGAACCCTGCAAGAAAACGCCCTTGTTCGGAGCAAAAGCATCATTCCTTGTATCATACGTAAGGCTGGCACCCAATCCGGAAATATGGTAACTGGATCGTCCGGAAATGTTCTCCTTGTCGAACAGCCCACCGGCCAGATAACTTATTTTAAACAGGCGCTGGTATTCATACAACAGTCCAAAATAAAGATGCGGGGCCAACGACCGCTGTCCATGCAGGTAAATATAGAACTGCCGAAAATTATACGGTTCCATACTGCTGTCGGGCGCCAGACTTCCCAATCCCCAGAACTTGTCGGGGAAAAAACTATACGAGAGTTGCTGGCTCAGTATGTATCTTTCACCGGGGAAATAGATAGTGCCGTTAACTGCTGCTATAAATTGCTTTTTTAAGGAATAAAGAACCAGGCTTTGCAGGTTAGACGTGCGTACGGCCGTATCCTTTTTGTTGATATGAAAAGTACCCGATACCGCGGTGCCAAATGACCAGCTTGTTTCAATGGACCGGGCCAATACCGGCAATACCAGCAAATGATTTATTGGGAGCAAACTGTCTTTTTGCGCGCTGCAGCGCGTTGCCGGAAAAAGGCTTGTGAGAAGAAGAACACCGCAAAAAAAACAGGTTGTGCGCAGGCTCATTACCGGGTTACAGGGTTATATAAAATACAATTGGGGGTTGTCCATTTTTATCAGCATGTTACATCATGGGTCCGGGCAAATAAAACTACCGAAATAATGTTCTTTTTTTGTTCTGAGCCCGTTTAGACAAACGCGCCTGGCAAACGCGTTTTCGCCAACTGCAGCAACTGGTTAAATAATTTAACAACTATTACAACCGGGTCAGCAAGCCGGTTATAATAGCCAGGCCAATGCTCATTAACGTGCCAATAACAAGGTATTCGGTTTTTATTTCCTGCCGGTCTTTTTCATTAAAACGGATAATGCCTTTTGCCGCCACCAGCAGGCCAATGGCCGCAAACTGATTATACAAAACGAATATAAGGATGATGATCCGTTCTGCCATCCCTATCCATTTGCCTGCGTTGGCAAGACCTTCGGTACCACCGGTAATGGCATCGCGCCATTTTTTGGTAAACTGCCCTATCAGGATGCCTGCGGGCGCCGTTAAAAAAACAAAAGCGGTAATCATTTTCCAGGTAGCAGGTTTTGCGTTCAGTTGCTGCCAGGCTGTTTGCACATCGCTCCAGGTAAAGAAAATAACATACCAGCAGCCCGCCATTACCAGCAAATGTAAAAACTGGTCGGCCAGGAAATACCCAACGGTATTGGTCCGGTACGATTTCCATCCGTCTATCAGCGTATGTGTTACCAGGATGACGATGGCCGGCAGCCAGTAGGCGGGGCCAATTAGCACCCAGGCCACCACGCCGGTTATACAACCATGCAGGTATAATTTCACCGAAGCAAAATGTTTGGCACGACGGTCGATGACCCAACTCCGGGGCTGCAGAACAAAATCCGTGAGCAGGTGGGCCAGTATAAGCTTGATGATCCAGGTGGAAGCTGCCATCATGTTATTTGATTGATGATATTCTGATAGTGTCGAAGCAGTTTTTCAAGCTCCGCCCACCGGCCTGCATTTACATGCTGACTGATAGTGCTGGCCGATTTTTTCAGTTTCCCAGCCGCCATCTGTTGTGATTTCCCTTTCAGCAATTCAAAAATAACAATTGCCTGCTTACCCGTCATCATTTTAAGAAGGGCGTTTGTATAATCTGCCATTACCTGCAGGCCTTCGTTGGCCAGTTCATTGGTTGTTACAATAGCCATCCGGGTATCTTTTTTTACCAGTTGGTCAAATGCGCGCCCGGAGAGAAGAAAAGCCTGCCCGGTAGCGGTACCCAGTGTTTTGCCCGGCGGTTTTGTTTTACCGATACCGATGCTTATCCGTACGTCCGAAGAAAACCGCCCGGCATCCGGTACAAGGCCGATGGCGGCGGTGCGGCATAGCAAGGCGGTTTGCAATGCCATGCCCGCATCTTTTATATAGACCTGGAAGCTATCGCCGCGGTAAAACTCAAAACGGTGAGCGGCCAGCACCCGGTGCAACTGGGCCCTTAATTTTTTTTCTGTTGCCGGTAACAGCCGGGTAGAATTTACAATATCGCCCGTAAGTACTGCCTGGATAGCCATATGCGGTAATTGATTACCGGCAAAGATAGGCCTTTTATATATATTCGTATATTTATACGAATTACTTAGATATTCGTATAAATAACCGAATTAGTAATAAATTCGGTAGTTTAACCGAATTAACCAGAATGCTGGATCACCATCCGCTTCGGCATGGCGCACCGGGGCCACCCCGCCGGCAGGTCCGGGCGCGGCATAGCCTTCACCGCATCCTGCACCGTGACTGCTTATTGTACCACCACCTGCAGCGTATCCGTTACCACTATCTGGGGTTTACCATGAAATTCCGTGATGGCGCCTGTAATGCAAACCTTTTTATCAACCAAAAAAACTTCCGGCTTATAGCTGAATTTTTTTCGGTTGTTGGCAAAGATTACCACTGTAAACGGGTTGTCGGGGTAGGCGCCTCCCATGTTGATCAGCGTTGGCTGCTCATTAGCATTTTCCAGGAAACGGCCGCCAAAAACCTTATCACATACGGTTGTTTTCTGGCCGATATGCCGGGCGGCATCGGCAGCAGGAACAGGCGCCTGCGCAACACCACGGCTAAACAACAACAGGAAGAGTGCACCAAAGACTGCTTTTTTCAAAATAGATGTTTCGGACAAAAATATAACTTTAAGGAACGCACCGGCATCCCGCGGTTGTCTGCGCCTGCCAGACCATAATACCCCTGATCCCGGTACTCGTGCCGCAACCTCCCGGAACTTTAACAGGGCTGCTAAACAATATCCCCTGCCCATACCAACCCACCAGCATCCCGGCCTGTTTCTATGGTCTGGTTAAACGCATTCCGCTTCAATTTTTTCCTTTTTGATAATTGTTCTATATTTGCCATCCGTTCTAAAAAACGCTGGCTGCGTAGCTCAACTGAATAGAGCATTTGACTACGAATCAAAAGGTTTCAGGTTTGAATCCTGACGCGGTCACCAGGCCCCCAAAATGGGGGCTTTTTTGTTCGTACAAGCATTTGAGAATCAAATCACTACCAGGCTATATTTGATGGTTAGTTAAATTGTTATGCTGGAAGTTGTCTTCCATTAATTGCAGATTAAGTTGCAAAGTGGACTTAATATAGGGTCGGGAATTGTCGTGACTGCAAACCGAATACCAGAGTCAATTCGCCCTGCCCTTGCATAAGCAATTGTTCCGGACAATGTATTACAGGCTACAATAGCCACTGAAATGGATGTAATAATTACCCGCTTCAAATCAGGATACACAAACAGCAGGATTGGAAGCAGGTAAAGCCACCGCCAGCGCAAATAAATGTCCCTAAACTGCCTACAACAAACCCTGTAATTAACAATAACAGGATATTGTTCATTTGATGAATTTACATTGGCGGCAATTATAAACTAAAAAAAATGTGTCGTCAAAATAGATTGACGGCACATTAAATTGTAGTAGAGGCGTTAGTTACAACAAGCACCAATATTATTACCATTTACCCTCTTCTCTAATTTCATCTTTTGCCACCGCAATTACTTCGTCGCCAGCTTGTAAATCCCATACATTTCAATTTTACTGGCTGATTCATTGCCGGTGCTAACATCTGTCTCCTAAAAAGAAGGCAACAGTTTTATCTCGTTCCTGTACAGGATAATCTTCTTGCTATTTTCCAGGTGTTTCAGCAGCCTGGAGATTACCACCCTTGAGGTAGCAAGTTCATCAGCTATCAGGTAGTGAGAAGCCTTTATTACGCTGGAACCTGTGAGGCGCTGCTTTTCTCTCAGGTAAGCTACAAGCCTGTCATCCAATTTATGAAATGCGATACTTTCAATTGATTTTAGTAACTCAATAAATCTTTCGTTGAAACTACGCATGATATAATTTTTCCAGCTTGGATATGCACAAAGCCATTCATCTAGTTTTACATGTGGGATTGCCAGTATCTCAACATCGTCCTCAGCAATCGCTTTTACTTCGCTTTTTTTTGCTTCAACACAACAACTGTACGCCATGGAACAACTTTCGCTGCTGGACAGATAATACAGAAGTATCTCGTTGCCATTTTCATCAAGTCTGTACACTTTTATCGTGCCGTTGATAACAATGGGCATCATACGAATATATTTTCCGTAGTCCATTATTAAATCACCTTCTTTAAAACTTTGCCAGGTGCCAAACTGCTGCATTTCCATCAGCAATTTGGGTTCAAATACGCCTGATAGTTTATCTAAATTCATGAGGAGGTTTTAAAAAATAACATAACGCTGGTTGAATATACTGAAAAGACCCTGTACGGTTACAAATTTCAGCCGCTACTTATGGAGGCCCTCTTATTTGTTCAGGTATTCAGTCTTTAAAAATAACCTATTGCAACAACCTGTTTTGTAACAAAGGTCACAGAGGCAATTGTTACAAATGTTACCATATAAATATGCCCTCATAGATATTTTTGCCGCCATAAATATTGAGTATGCTACATATAAAAGATTGGTTGTATTGGCCGGGCAAAGCTTTTATAGTTGTATTGCTTGCATTATCTGTTCAGGTGATCCATGCACAAGACAGTACAAAGCAAATACAAATAAATGGTAAACGTTGGACTGAAATAACTCATTCCCTACGACTACCTGCTGGTAAACTACCCTCTGCAATAATTGGTAAACTAGGGGCCGTAATATCCGGATAGCCAGGATGCATATTCGCTGAAATGGGATGGTGAGTGGCAAATAACTTATGAAGTTTTCCGCGACCTGGGCATTGCATTTACCGCCGTTATCCTGATTATTTATATGCTGATTGTAGGATGGTTCCAGAATTTTATGGTGCCACTGGTAATGCTGGCGGCTATTCCGCTTTCATTAATTGGTATACTGCTGGGCCATTGGGCGCTGGGAGCCTATTTTACTGCCACTTCCATGATTGGCTTTATTGCACTTGCCGGAGTAATGGTCAGAAATTCAATATTACTAATTGACTTTATTAACATACGTATCAGGGAAGGCATTCCCTTAAAGCAGGCTATTATTGAAGCAGGAGCAGTAAGAACCACTCCCATTTTACTCACTGCCGGTGCAGTAGCACTGGGAGCCGTTATCATCCTTTCAGATCCTATTTTCCAGGGCCTGGCCATATCCCTGATAGGTGGAACGATTACTTCTACTTTTTTAACACTCCTGGTAGTGCCATTGCTCTATTTCAAGATGATGCGCAGGACAATTAAATAAAATTGACAATATGAAAATAGCTATCGTAGCAACACTTAACGAATACAGCGATTAGGTAGCTGTTATTTGCAAAAAAGCCAAGCTTTAAAGATGATCCAGCTCGCAATCTGATTGGCAGTTAGTTTGGAATGGGTAAAAGCCGTTTTGATTCTGTATTGCTGTTCTCCTTTTACCGAAGAAAGAAATGCTATAAGTACACTTGCTTTAATCAGGGAATACAGGAAATGAAGACCGATCTTCCCGTAACGGCGTTTATACTTGCGGTTGAAAATGCTTCATATTGAAAATACCTATTATAACACTCCCCTAAATTCAGACCAGTTGGTTAGTTAATATTTTTCGTAATT
>JBDTVE010000155.1:0-27462 GCA_040007355.1 Bacteroidota bacterium
CTAGTCAGAACAACGTGTTGCAAACGGCCTACCGGATTATGGTCTCCAACGATTCCGCGTTGCTGCAGGCCAATGCAGGCATTTACTGGGATTCAAAGAAAGTGCCATTGGCTGCTTCCGTGCGGGTGGCCTATACAGGGGCGCCACTACAAGCAGCTAAAAAATATTTTTGGAAACTAATGGTATGGGATAATAAAGGCCACGTCAGCAACTGGAGTACCATCGCCTCTTGGCAAATGGGACTGCCGGCCGCTGCCGACTGGAAAGCGGCCCGGTGGATCGGTCACGCCATCTTGCCCGATTCAAACCGGATAGTTCCCTTTGCGCATGGCGAAGGAAAAAAAGAATGGGGCGTACGCAGGGATATCTTGCCGTTGCTAAGAAAGGATTTTACCATTGACCGGCCGGTAAAAAGAGCCACGGCTTTTTTCTGCGGGCTAGGCCATTTTGAGTTGCATATAAACGGCGAAAAAATCGGGGATCATTTTTTGGACCCGGGATGGACGCAATACAACCGCCACGCATTGTATGTAACATTTGATATAACCCGGCAGTTAAAGCAGGGTGAAAATGCCATGGGCGCTATGCTGGGCAATGGATTTTATTATATTCCCGGCGAGCGTTACCGTAAACTTACCGGCGCTTTTGGCTACCCGGCCATGATCTGCCTGGTACATATTGAATACGCGGATGGTAGCACTTCAAACATGGTGAGTGATGAGTCCTGGAAAACCGCGCCCTCACCGATTATCTTTTCCAGTATTTACGGTGGTGAAGACTATGATGCCCGTCTTGAGCAGCCGGGTTGGGACAGCCCGGGTTTCAACGACCAGGGTTGGAAACAGGCCCTGATAACAAGCGGTCCGCCGGAGCTGGATGCACAAACAGCCGAACCCCTTAAGATAATGCAGCATTTTACACCCGTAAAGAAAACGCAACTAACACCCGGGGTATGGGTATATGACCTGGGACAGAATTTTTCAGGCATCCCCTTTATTACCGTACAGGGCAAAAAAGGGGACACAGTACGCATTATACCTGCTGAACTACTGAATGAAGACGGGTCGGCCAACCAGAAGACATCCGGCGGACCCAGTTACTATAATTATATATTGAAGGGATCCGGAACAGAAAGCTGGCATCCCCGGTTTAACTATTATGGTCTGCGTTACCTGCAGGTGCAGGGCTGTACACCAACCGGTGAAAACAATCCCGGTCTGTTGGTCACACTGGAAAATATAGAAGGCCTGCATATACGAAATGCAGCCCCCGGAGCCGGAAACTTTTCCTGTTCCAGCGAACTATTCAATAAAACCTTTGACCTTATCAACTGGGCCATTAAAAGCAATACCGTCAGCGTGTTTACGGATTGCCCACACCGCGAAAAGCTGGGATGGCTGGAAGAAACCCACCTGATGGGCAGTTCCGTACAATATAATTTTGATATTGCCGGGCTTTGCCGAAAGGCAATCGGGGATATGATGTATGCGCAGACACCCGATGGCTTGATACCTGAAATTGCGCCTGAATATGTACATTTCGAGGAGCCGTTCCGGGATTCGCCGGAATGGGGGAGCGCCGCAATCATACTGCCCTGGTACAATTACCAGTGGTATGCCGATAAGGAAACCTTAACCGGCGCTTATAATATGATGCGGCGGTATATCGGCTACCTGCAAAAAAAATCGGTCGGCCATATTTTATCAGAAGGCCTTGGCGACTGGTATGATATTGGGCCCAAGCCACCGGGCGTATCGCAACTTACGCCCATGGGAGTAACCGGAACGGCCATTTATTATTATGATCTCAATATTATGAAACAGGTGGCGACCCTGCTGAAAAAGCCAGCCGATGCAAAGGAATATGCTGCGTTGGCTGCCGCAGTTAAGCAATCATTTAATAAAAAGTTTTTTAATGATACCACCCGGGAATACGCAAGTGGCAGCCAGGCTGCCAATGCCATGGCCTTGTTTATGGGCCTGGTGGAGCCGCAAAACCATAAAGCGGTTGTTGACAACCTGGTAAAGGATATCCGTAACCGAAACAACGCACTAACAGGCGGGGATATTGGTTACCGTTATGTGCTGCGCGCACTGGAAGACGCCGGCCGGTCGGACGTAATCTTTGATATGAACAGTCGCAATGACGTACCCGGGTATGGCTACCAACTGGCACACGGCGCAACGGCTTTAACGGAATCCTGGCAGGCTTATCCTACTGAATCTAACAACCATTTTATGCTGGGGCATTTGATGGAATGGTTCTATGCCGGCTTATGCGGTATCAAACAGGCCCCTGGTTCAGTGGGATATAAAAATATTGTGATCCGGCCGCAACCGGTTGGTGATATCACCAATGCAAAAGCGGAATATCATTCTGTATATGGATATATTAAAACCAGTTGGAGAAAAACAACCACCGGTTTTGTATTGCAGGTAAGCATACCCCCCAACACAACTGCAGAAATCTATTTACCGGGCAGCCACAAAGCCATCCGGACCGGTTCGGGGAATTATACCTATACCAGCAGGAATCCGCAATAATTATTTTAACAGGCGCTAACCAGAAAAATGTTACCATTGAATTTAATGGTGTCTAACGGAACAGCGACGTTTGGATAAATGATCATTACCAGAGCAGGCGTCCTTGTGGTTATAGCTCCTTCCAGTATACATTAACAGATTGGATAAAAAGCCGCACCGGCAGAAAATATTATTGCTGTGAAGGTGGACAATAGCGAACAGCGCAATTCAAGATGGTACAGCGGTTCGGGTATATAACACAATACGAGATTGGTGCTTAGAATTCCGGTTGTGGTGGTGGCGCCCGGGATGTTTTTATTACAACACCGAACATCAATAAAAGCAGCGCGCTTGTTAATATTCATACAACTCTGAACTACACCGTAAAGTTTGAAAAATCGTTTTTTGAATACACGGTATCTCGCCAAAAAAATACCGGTCGCTGAACAAGGATGCCGTCGGTTCGGAGTAGTCATCAGATGGCTGGCGGCTGGCGTTTTTTAATCTCAAGAATATCCCCGGTACGGATGCTGCCATCACCCACATGCAACAGGTTTTGGCCAAATAACACCTTATTATCTTTCAGCCGGTAAGTAGCCAGGGTTTTCAGCGGTTCTTTTGACATGGCAATCGTATCCTGGTTAATGGTAGGTATGGTACAGCGGGCGCAGGGTTTAACGCAGCGAAAGTTGATGTTGCCAACGGAAAACTCCTGCAACTGGTCTTCTAAAAAAGGCTCGCCTCCCGTAAAAACAATGCTTGGCCGGAAGCGGTTCATGGGAAGCGGCTCGGCCAGTCGTGTATTCAGGTCGTCCAGCGAGGCCTGACCGATCAAAAGCATCGGGTAGGCATCTGCGAAAGACACAATCTCGTTGTTCGGTGCATAACGACTGTCTACTTTACGGTTGGTGGTATCCGGCATATATACCAGCCGGCAGGCTACCCCGATTGCGCGGCTGAACCATTCATGGGTGGCGTTATCGTATAGTTGCGCCTCGCAGGTGTCATCCCAGACCGTAACCAGCGAGTATGCATTACCAGGCGGGTGCCAGGGTACAAACAGGGGTACCAGGGCATTATTTTTGTGATGAATATAAATGCCATCGGCTGCAAGCACCGGTTGCAAAAGGGCCATGGCGGGGAATGAACGCTGGGTTAGACAGGTATTTCCTTCATCCACCAGCATCAGGCGACGGTCATGCAGGAAGCCCCTGGCAGTAACCGCGGCCATCTTTACCCCAATACCCGCCAGGGACTTAACGGGATAGACATACAGTTCAGTGACGGTTAACATATGACTAAATTAAATTATTTTAATATCCGGTGAGTGACTTCTTTCACAGGAGAATGGGCGTCTTTGACAAGGCCTGCCTGAATAATAAATGGAGTCTGTTTAAATTATACTTGCTATATTAGTGCTGGTCTAAAATAATATTCATGGGCGCCTCTTCTTTAATCGTATTGATCTTTGCAGCGGTTATTTTTTCCGCGGGAGGAATAGCCGTGGCAAAGATATTTGTAAAAGGAAGCCGTAACGCCCAGAAGGGTCAAACTTATGAGTCTGGTATTCCTTCAAAAGGTTCTCCCTGGAACCAGTTTAGTATTGGCTATTATCTGTTCGCGCTTATTTTCCTGATATTTGATGTGGAACTGATTTTTATGTATCCCTGGGCAGTTGCAGTAAAAAAAGTCGGGATGCCCGCACTGGTGGAGATTATCCTGTTTCTTTTTATACTTTTTATGGGTTTTTTATATGCGCACAAAAAAGGTGCGTTAAAATGGATATAAGCGGGCCTGCGACTGAACAACCATATGGCTGCATTGTTTTTATACTGTAAGTGGTTAGCAAAAGAAGTTCCGTTTAAGCGGCACGGGAGCCTGGGATAGCAGGGCTGCCGTAATTTTTTAACCAGGATGGGGCTTAGAATAAAAAATCATATACCCTTGTCAGAACAAAAAACCATACCGGCAAATTTTCCCGGACAGGTACATGAAGCGCCGGGTGGCGGTATTGTGCTTAGCAAACTGGATGATATTATTAACTGGGCGCGCTCCAATTCTTTGTGGCCTCTCACGTTTGCTACCAGCTGTTGTGGTATAGAAATGATGGCGGTGGCTTCTTCCAAATATGATTTTTCGCGTTTCGGTTTTGAGGTGGCGCGCGCTACACCGCGTCAGGCCGATGTGATCATTATTGCCGGCACTATAGTAAACAAAATGGCGCCTGTTCTAAAAAGATTGTACGACCAGATGGCTGATCCCAAATATGTAATTGCCATGGGCGCCTGCGCCATCAGCGGCGGCCCCTTTTTTTACAATACTTATTCGGTAGTAAAAGGAGCGGATCATATTATACCGGTTGATGTATATATTCCCGGTTGCCCTCCAAGACCAGAAGCGTTGTTGCACGCGCTGATATCGCTACAGCAAAAAATAAAAATGGGCCTCACCAGGGAGCAAATAAAAAGCGAAGGAAAGCCAGACCAGCCGGCCGAACCAACAACAGGTAAAACACCATGACTAGAGAAGCATTGCAACTTAGTCTGAGCGCCCTGCTGCCTGACGCTATTTTTGAAGAAGGCGGCGAATGGATGAATATATCCGTTACACCGGAACACTGGCCGGCTGCGGCAAGGCTATTACGTGAGACTCCGGGGCTTGATTTTGATTTCCTGTTTTGTGTTACCTGCGTAGACTGGAAAACGCACCTTTCCATGGTGTATCATCTGAGCTCCGTTGCACACCGGCACCAGCTTGTGGTAAAGATAAAACTGGATCGAACCGATCCGAAAATAGCAACGGTATCAGATATATGGCGTACCGCGGAATTCAATGAACGGGAAGCCTATGAAATGTTTGGCGTACAGTTTACCGGCCATCCTGATTTGCGGCTGCTGATCCTGCCGGATGGATGGGAGGGCCGGAACCCGATGCGAAAAGATTTTGAAGACCCGGTAAATATGATAAAACTCTGAATATACCGGATGATGAACCGGATTAGCCATCAGCACAAGGCAGGGTTCATTATTCAACATTAATGGGATATGGTAGAAGAATTAGGGACAACAACAGAAGGAGATCTGATTATTAATATCGGGCCGCAGCACCCCGCCACCCATGGCGTATTGCACCTGGTGGTTACCCTGCAAGGGGAAACCATAAAAAAAGTGGAACCGCATCTTGGGTATATCCACCGGTCTATTGAAAAAATGTGCGAGAGCCTTAGTTACCGACAGTTTATTTACGTGACCAGCCGCATGGACTATTTGTCTTCGCATATAAACAACCATGCCTGTGCGTTATGTGTGGAAAAAGGACTGCAGCTGGAGATTCCGCCGCGGGCACAGGTAATCAGGGTGCTGGTAGACGAACTCACCCGGATCGCCTCACACGAGCTTTGGTGGGGTGCCATGGCAATGGACCTGGGCGCTTTTACACCGTTCTTTCACGCCTTCCGGGAGCGCGAGAATATCAACGATATCATGGAAGAAACCTGCGGCGCGCGCTTAACCATGAACTATATAGTTCCCGGTGGCGTAATGGCCGATATACATCCCAATTTTCAGAAAAGGGTGAAGGATTTTATATTGCTTTTTAGATCAAAAGTAGACGAATACGATGAGCTGCTGACAGGCAATATCATTTTCCAGAACCGTATGAAAGGGGTTGGTTATCTCTCCGCCGCAGACGCCATTTCCTTTGGTTGCACCGGCCCCACGGCAAGGGGTAGCGGGGTATCCTGCGATATACGCAAACTATACCCGTATGAAGTATACCATACGCTTCAGTTTAATGAAATACTGGAAACAACAGGCGATTCATTTGCCCGTTACATGGTGCGGTTAAGGGAAATGCGCGAATCGGTATGTATACTGGAGCAACTAGTCGACAATATTCCCGAAGGTGATTTCCAGACAAAAACAAAAGCGGTATTAAAACTTCCCAAAGGAGAATTTTACCAGCGGGTGGAAACAGCGCGCGGCGAGTTTGGGGTATATATTGTCAGCGAAGGAGGCACTACGCCGTATCGCATTAAATTCCGTTCACCGGGTTTTGCCAATCTTTCCGCCCTAAACCATATGGCCCGGGGCGGTAAACTGGGAGACCTGGTGGCTACCATGGGAACACTGGACCTGGTGATACCGGATATAGACCGGTAGCATGCCGCGGCGCGTATTTGTCTGCTGGAAAATTAAATATATTGGGTCAAGCTGTTGAACAATGCCGGGCATTCTTGCGTCGCACACTTCAACAGCAGTTGGTCACTGAACCGCGGGTAGCCCGCACCGGTATATTCTGCAGAAGATCACGATAGCCAGTATTGAAATTTTTAATATGATACAAAAACATGTTTAGTTTAGAAGGAATAACATCATCCATTCAACACTGGCTGACTACCAGCTTTAGCCCCGGATGGGCGTTGTTGTTAGAATATGTACTGGTGGCGGTCTGCGCCATTGGCCTTTTTGCCACGCTAGGCCTGGTACTGGTGTTAATGGAACGCAAGGTAGCTGCCTACATGCAGATACGGCTGGGACCTAACCGGGTAGGACCAAAAGGAATGTTTCAGAGCCTGGCAGATACCATAAAATTAATGATGAAGGAGGGCCTTACACCCGATGGAGCAGACAAATTTCTGTTCAATGCAGCCCCATTTGTAGTCATGATAACTGCTATGCTATTGTTAGCGCCCATTGCCTTTGCCAAAAATTTCCAGCTTTGGGATATCAATATCGGCGTCTTATTTGTTTCGGCCATCTCTTCCGTATCCGTTATTGGAATTTTAATGGCGGGCTGGGCCAGCAACAATAAATATTCTCTGTTGGGCGCAATGCGTAGTGGCGCGCAGATTGTTAGCTACGAACTGTCTGCGGGATTGTCTATACTGTCCATCGTTGTTTTAACCGGCAGCCTTAAAATATCCGATATCATCGCTTCGCAGGAAGATGGTTGGTGGATTTTCAAGGCCTTTGTACCCGTTGTAATATCATTTGTTATTTTTATTATTGCGGTTACCGCCGAAACCAACCGCGCGCCTTTTGATCTGGCAGAAGCGGAATCGGAACTAACGGCGGGTTTTCATACCGAATATTCAGGAATGAAGTTCGCACTCTTCTTCCTGGCTGAATACATCAATGTGTTTATTGCCTGCGCCATTGGCGCTACCCTGTTTTTCGGGGGCTGGATGCCGCTGCATATCGGTCATTGGCAAGCATTTAACCATAGCATGGACTATATACCGTCATCGGTATGGTTTTTTGGAAAAACATTTGGGCTTATTTTTTTGATTATGTGGTTCCGGTGGACCTTTCCGCGGCTGCGTGTAGACCAGTTGCTGCAATTGGAATGGAAATACCTCTTGCCCATCAGTATGTTCAACTTGCTGCTGGTAACCCTGGTGACCATTCTGGGCTGGCATTTTTAAAAAACGCCACGGCGGCTGGTATATTGATATTCGCTATTTTTAATCCGGTATTCAGTATAAAGAATAAGCCGACGCGGAATGATGAGGAGGAAGATCGCTAAATAGTAAAAGGAATGTTTATTGTAGATTATATAAAAGAAATATTGAAAGCAGTCAAATCTTTAGGCAAAGGCATGAAGATGACTGGTTATTATTTCACCCATCACAAGGAGATCATTACCCAGCAATACCCCGATAACCGGGCAACCCTGGTATTACCCGAACGCTTCCGCGGCGAAGTAATTTTGAAGCACGATGAACACAATGAACACGCCTGTACCGGCTGCACAGCCTGTGAACTTGCCTGCCCCAATGGCACCATAAAAATCATTACAAAATTTGATGTGTCACCCGAAGGGAAAAAAAAGAAGGCCCTGGATACGTTTGTCTACCACCTGGAACTTTGTACCATGTGTAACCTGTGTATTGAGGCCTGTCCTACGGATGCTATCAAAATGGCGCAAAATTTTGAACACAGCGTGTTCGACAGGAGCCTGCTTACAAAAAAATTAAATAAGCCAGGTTCAAAAATCAGGGAGGGCGTGGAATAATGACGGCATCACAGATCATATTTTATGTCTTGTCGGCGGGTATGTTATTGGCAGCGGTGCTGGCCGTTACCACCCGGAAAATATTTCGCGCGGCCATCTGGCTATTGTTTTGCCTGATGGGGATTGCTGGTTTGTATTTCTGGCTGGAGGTGGCCTTTATTGCGGCTGTACAGGTGATTGTATATGCAGGCGGCATCGTGGTACTCATTATCTTTTCTATTTTTCTAACCCAGCAATCGGGCAAAGAAATGCCCCGGCCGGTTGGCAGCCGGCGTTTGTTTGCTGTATTGTCGGTACTGTTTGGGTGTGGGTTTACCTGCCTGCTGATCGGTAAACACGGATTTAAGGAAACGGCCGGCCGGCCGTTTACGGCCGATGTGGCGGATATCGGCACCCAGATGCTCAGTACTACGGAACATGGCTATGTCTTGCCCTTTGAAGCAGTGAGCATGCTGTTGCTGGCGGCCATGGTTGGCTGTATTGTAATTGCCATGAAAGACCAGGCCCATACAGAACAACAACCATCAAATACCCATGAATAATTGAATACTGAATACTAAAATATTGCATACCCGTATGACCGGCATCCCGCTCACCCATATATTATTTGTAAGTACGGCCCTGTTTTTTATTGGCATGTACGGTTTGCTTACCCGCCGAAACATGATCACCATGCTGATGGCCGTGGAACTAATGCTTAACAGCGTTAATATCAACTTCGTGGCCTTTAATAAATACCTGTATCCAGATAAGCTGGATGGCATTTTTTTTACCCTGTTTATTATTACCATTGCGGCTGCGGAAGCGGCCGTGGCCATTGCCATCATTATAAACCTGTACAGGAGTCATCATTCCATTGATGCGGAAGATGCCGGTGAAATGAAATTTTAACCACCAATCATGCCCAGCCATTTTTATCTATTATTGATACCGCTGTTACCCCTGGCCGCTTTTGCGGTGCTGGGGCTTTTTGGCAGAACCTATTTTAACCGTGCTGCCGGCATCATTGGAACAATTTCCCTGTTAATAGTAACCCTGCTGGCTTTTTGGACGGCAAAAGATTATTTTTTTGCCGCTGGCAAGGCAAACGGCGTTTACCAGCAACTGGTGGTGTTCAAGTATACCTGGCTGCAGTTTTCGCCCGGCATTTCCATTGATATGGGCCTTTTGCTGGATCCCATTTCCGTTATGATGGTCGTGGTAGTGTGTTTTGTATCGCTGATGGTACACCTGTTCAGCCTTGGATATATGAAAGGGGAAGAAAGGCTGGCTACCTATTATGCTTTTCTTTCATTGTTTACTTTTTCAATGCTGGGCCTGGTACTTTCCTCTAATATATTCCAGTTGTATATTTTCTGGGAACTGGTAGGCATATCTTCCTACCTGCTGATTGGTTTTTATTTTGACAAACCCGCAGCGGTAGCGGCTTCCAAAAAAGCGTTTATAGTTACCCGTTTTGCAGACCTGGGTTTCCTGGTGGGTATTTTAATCCTGGCCTTTAATGCCAATACGCTCGATTTCGGTTTGTTGATCGAACGCCTCACCCATGCCCAGTCTTCCTGGTCCATTGCCATAGCAAGTAGTTCCTTCCTGGGCATAACGGCCCTTACCTGGGGCCTGGTGCTGGTATTTGCCGGCGGCGCGGGCAAATCTGCCATGTTCCCGCTGCATATCTGGCTGCCCGATGCCATGGAAGGGCCTACGCCCGTTTCGGCCTTAATACATGCGGCTACCATGGTGGTGGCGGGTGTTTACCTGGTGGCCAGGTTATTCCCCGTTTTTTCTTCCAATGCCTCCGCCATGAATATAATTGTATTCACAGGAGCCATTAGTGCACTGATAGCGGCGGTTATCGCCTGCACCCAAACGGATATAAAAAGGGTGCTTGCATATTCTACCATGTCGCAGATTGGATACATGATGTTTGCATTGGGGGTATCTGGCTATGGCGGCGAAAACGGGCTGGGGTATACGGCTTCACTGTTTCACCTGTTTACCCATGCTTTTTTCAAGTCTCTTTTATTCCTGGGCGCGGGCGCTGTTATTCATATGGTGCACAGCAACGAAATAAAAGATATGGGTGGATTGAGAAAATTGATGCCGGTAACGCATGGTTGCTTTTTAATCGCCTGCCTGGCCATCGGGGGCATTCCGCCTTTTTCGGGATTTTTCAGCAAAGAGGAAATCCTTGCTGCGGCTTACCATGCAAACGGCTTTATCTATGGATTGAGTCTGTTTGTTTCCGGGCTGACAGCTTTTTATATGTTTCGACTGTATTTTTCTATCTTCTGGAATACCGGGCATGCCCCGGCAACTGGCGCGGAGGCAGATCACGCCCCTCACGGGGAAGGTACCACGACAATGAAACTGGCTCTTATCCTACTGGCACTAATAACCCTGTTAGCCGGTTTTATACCTTTTTCAACTTATATTACGGCAGACGGCGCACCCCTGCAAACAAGCGTGCACCTGGCTTTTTCCATTGCGCCGGTTGCACTGGCGCTGACAGGCATTGCGCTGGCCGGCATTTTATACAAAACGAAAAACGAGCGGCCCCTGAAAATTGCGGCTGCACTGGGTGGCATATACAGATCCGCTTACCGGAAATTTTATATAGATGAGATCTATCTTTTTATTACAAAGAAGATAATTTTTAATGGTATTGGCCGGCCTGCCGCCTGGATAGATAAAAACATCGTGGACGGTTTAATGAACGGCATTGCGGCGGCAACGGCAGCCATTGCAGCGGGTATCAAAGGTATCCAGTCTGGCAAAATACAAAATTATACATTGTATTTTTTTGCAGGTATTGCCGGGCTGGCGGTAATGTTAATTTATTGGTGGAAATAAGGGAATACCATTGGTGTGGGGCGATGCCTGAGCAATTATATACCGGCCGGGGCATACACCGTACAAACTTTAATTGGAAAATCGGTTATTAATATTTTATAATGGAACTTTCTTTATTTCTTTTTATCCCGGTGTTAACCTGCGTGGCCCTTGTATGCTGCAGGGGTTTGCAGCAGGCGCGCGCTATAGCTCTTGCCGGGGCGGGGCTGCAGTTGGCCTTGTCCGTGATTCTTTTAATAGTATACTGGCGGGCGCGGGCGGCAGGCAATGTTGCGCCCATGTTGTTCCAGTCGGGCTATAGCTGGTTTGCATCGTTTAATATTAACTACCAGGTTGGCGTAGACGGTATTTCCGTTGCCATGATACTGCTCACGGCCTTTGTAGTGCTGGCGGGCGTGCTGGTTTCCTGGAATATTGATACCATGCCCAAAGAATTCTTCTTTTTACTGATCTTTCTCAGTGCAGGCGCCTATGGTTTTTTTATTTCGCTGGACCTGTTCATGCTTTTCTTTTTCCTGGAACTTGCCGTTATTCCGAAGTTTTTATTGATTGGTATTTGGGGCAGCGGCAAAAAAGAATACAGCGCCATGAAGCTTGCCCTGATGCTAATGGGGGGGTCGGCATTGGTATTTACCGGGCTGGTGGGTTTGTATTTTAATACAGGCGCTACTGCAAACGGTCCGCATACTTTTGGCCTTTTGCAAGTGGCCCGCATGAACATACCCCTGCAGGCACAATTGTTGTTCTTTCCCTTTTTGTTTGTAGGGTTTGGCGTTTTTACTGCGCTGTTTCCCTTTCATACCTGGGTACCCGACGGGCATTCTTCGGCCCCCACCGCGGCCTCCATGTTCCTGGCGGGTATCTCTATGAAATTGGGGGGGTACGGTTGCCTGCGCGTGGCCACCTTCCTGATGCCGGCCGCAGCCCAGGTATATGCGCCTTATATCATAGCACTGGCAACCATTGCCATTATTTATGGTGCTTTTGCCACCATGATGCAGCAGGACCTGAAATACATCAACGCCTATTCATCAGTTAGTCATTGTGGGTTTGTATTGCTTGGCATTGGCATGCTGACCAGGACCTCTATTACCGGAGCCGTAATGCAGATGGTTTCTCACGGGCTTATGACAGCACTTTTCTTTGCTGCTATCGGGATGTTGTACAGTCGTACCCATACCCGCATGGTTAACAGGCTGGGCGGGCTACTTAAAATAATGCCGTTTATTTCTACGGTCTTTGTGCTGGCAGGATTGTGTTCGCTGGGCCTGCCGGGATTAAGCGGTTTTGTTGCAGAGATGACCATATTCATGGGCGCCTGGCAGAATCCAGACACCTGGTACCGGTTGGCCACCATCCTGGCCTGTGCATCCATTGTTGTAACAGCCGTGTACATATTGCGTGCCGTTGGCAAAACGGTGATGGGTACTGTTACGGACAATCATTATAACAACCTGGATGATGCCAGGTGGAATGAAAGAATGGCAGCGGCACTCCTGCTGGCTGGTATTGTGGTGGTAGGCGTTGCGCCGTTCTGGTTAACCAAATTAATAACACCCGGTACGGAAATAATCATACAACAGGTGGGTAAGGCAGTCACTTTAAAATGAACCGACAGCAATGATGCAGCAATTTTTATTACTAGCGAGGCAGGAACTGGCGCTCACGCTGATTATATTCGTTTTGCTTTTTATAAAAGTGAGCGCCCGTGAATGGAAAACCAAGGCCATTTTTAACCTGGTAAACGGCCTGCTGCTGATAAATTTTATAACAGGGTTTTTCTGTACGCCTGATGGCGTGCTTTTTAATGAAATGTTCCATACAGGGAAGCTGCTGGTACTGGAAAAAAATATATTGAACCTGGGCACTCTGCTGGTTTCATTACAGGCTTATGACTGGCTGCGGGAGCACCGCCATATTACCGAGTTTTATATATTGCTGCTGTCTGCCTTGCTGGGCATGTTTTTAATGGTTTCCAGCGGTAACCTGCTGATGTTTTATCTGTCGCTTGAGCTGGCCGGTATTCCATTGGCCGCCTTGGCCAATTTTGACCTGGAGAAACGCGCCTCTTCGGAGGGCGCCATGAAATTTATCATATCCTCCGCATTTTCATCGGGTCTGCTGCTGTTTGGAATCTCCTTGCTGTACGGTACTACCGGCACGCTGCTATTTACGGAGCTTCCCAGCTACCTGAACGGAAGCCCCCTGCAATTGTTTGCGCTGGTGTTGCTGATTGCCGGCATTGCCTTTAAAATATCTGTGGTGCCGTTTCACCTGTGGACCGCTGATGTATACCAGGGCTCACCCGTAGCAGTAACCGCTTTTCTGTCGGTTGTTTCAAAAGGCGCCTCCGTGTTTATTTTTACCTCCTTGTTGTATACCGCGTTGAAACCGCTTTCACAGGACTGGTACAAGATTCTTTTCCTGTTAAGTGTGCTTACCATGATAGTGGGAAATCTGTTTGCGTTGCGACAGCGTAATTTTAAGCGGCTGCTGGCTTTTTCTTCAATTGCACAGGCGGGTTTTATACTGGTGGGCATCAGCGGAAGTTCGCAGGCCGGCATGGCTTCTGTGGTTTATTTTATCCTGGTATATATTTTCTCTAACCTGGGGGCCTTTGGTGTAGTAGCCATTGTGAGTGCGCTCACCGGTCGGGAAAATATAGAAGACTATAAAGGATTTTATAAAACCAATCCCTTCCTGGCCTGGGTAATGGCTATCGCCCTGTTTTCACTGGCAGGCGTGCCGCCGGCGGCAGGCTTTTTTGGAAAGTTTTTTTTGCTGATAGCCGGGGCAGGTAAGGGAAATTATATATTTATTGTGATAGCCGTTTTAAATATGGTTGTATCCCTGTATTATTATTTAAAAGTGGTAAAAATGATATTCATAGACCGGAATGAACAGGTGCCTGTTGAAAAATTGCCCGTTCATTTGTATCCCCGGCTGGCATTACTGACCTGCGTGGCGGGTATTATTGTACTGGGGCTGGCGGGCGGCGTCTACGAATATATTTATTCAATTAGTTTCGGGTAGTTCGGTCGCAGCCGGTCACGGTACGGATCGGACAAACGGATGCCGGTTACGAAAGCGTTTTGTCTCCCTGAAATGATCAATATACCGATATGGCCATCAATAAAAATCATGAATTCGAAGATTTGAATGGGGTAAAATGCGCCATCGTGGAGAAAAATGTCTCAGCGCAAAGGGTCGATTTTTTAAAAAAGCTCCTGGAATACAATCATTATATGGTGGTTGTTTCGGCCAGCCCGCCACCCAAAACCGTGCCTGCGCCGCCAAGCACGGAGAAATCGTCATCACCTGGTACGGAAGCCCCGCCGCCCGTCCCGGCCAGTTTTACCGTGGGCGTAACGGATACCATGTTTAATGCTACTAACGCCATTTTTGGGAGGCTGTTGCACACTCCCGGCAGACAGGTGGTCTCGCTCGCGTACTGGCAGCAAAAAGAGACCGTATCAAACGATGATATTCCTTATTTTGAAAAATAATATCCAGCTAACATTCATAGGGTAATTTACCACGGGGGCGTGATTGCGTAAAAAATAAAAAAGTTAGCTGTCTGAGGCTCCTATGAAGAAAAACCGGACCGCTCACGGTTGCCGCTGGTAAAGGCCGACGCCAGTATTAATTGTTTTCCGTACACGCGCGGAAAGTATTGGTCATCAGGGCCGCAATGGTCATCGGCCCAACACCCCCCGGTACCGGTGTTATATAACTGCATTTGGGCGCCACGGATGCATAGTGTACATCGCCTTTGAGTGCAAAACCGCTTTTTTTGGAGGCGTCCGGTACGCGTGTAATCCCTACATCAATAACAATGGCGCCTTCTTTTACCATATCCGCCGTAACAAATTCCTGCCTACCCAGCGCGGCCACCAGCAGATCGGCCTGGCTGCAGATGGCTGCCAGGTTTTTAGTGTGTGAATGACAGATAGTAACGGTACAATTGCCGGGGTTGGCATTGCTGCTAAGTAGAATGCTCATAGGTCTTCCAACAATATTACTTCTGCCTACCACTACCGCGTTCATGCCCCTGGTGTTTATTTTATAATGTTCCAGCATCAGCATAATGCCATAAGGGGTGGCCGGCACAAAAGTGGGTAATCCCTGTACCATTCTTCCTACGCTAATGGGATGAAAACCATCTACATCTTTTGAAGGCAGGATGGCATTGATTATTTTTTCGTCTGAAATATGTTTGGGCAACGGCAATTGCACCAGTATGCCGTCCACATCCGGGTCATTGTTCAGGTCTTCAACTACTTCCAGTAGTTTATTTTCGCTGATGGTCTCCGGTAAACGGCTGAGCGAGGATTTAAAACCAATATCGTTGCAGGCCTTTACTTTTGCCGCAACATAGGTCTCGCTTGCCCCGTTACTGCCCACCAGCACAGCCGCCAACTGCGGTGTTTTTTTGCCTTCCGAGACGCGCTGCGCCACCTTTATCTTTAGTTCATCTATGATTGCTTTTGAAGTTGCTTTTCCGTCTAAAATTTCCATGGCGCAAAGGTAGGGGATGGAAGAACTACTTGAATGCTTTATTCCCCGGCCGCAGCAGGTGAAAATCCATCTTTTACCGGTCCCCAACTCCATCCGGCACATTAACAATAGCGGTAATTTTCTATTACAAACTTTTCCTTGAAAAAATTGAGCATTCTCATTACGTTGTCTTTTGTGCTGGCTTTTGGTCATTGCCAGTTGGTCCGTTCGCCTTTACAGACGCCCTATACTGCTATCGGTTCCTGTAGTAAAAGTTTTACCGATGCATTTTCCGGAAGCGCCAACCAGGCGGTGCTGGCAGAAGTGCGGGCGCCGGCTGCCGGCGTGTATGGCGAAAGAAGATTTATGCTGAGGGAACTTAGCAATTACCAGGCAGCCCTGGTATGGCCGGCGGCGGGGGGCGGTATGGGAATAGTTGCCCGGTATTTTGGGGGCACGCATTTCAATGCTTCACAGTTCGGGCTGGGCTATGGAAAAAAGCTGGGCAGTAAAATTGATATAGGACTGCAGTTTAATTACAATATGATAAAGTTGCCGGGATATGGCGGCAGCGCTGCTATCAATGCAGAGGCGGGGATTTTATTGCATCTTACAGACCGGGTTCATGTGGGCATACAGGTATACAACCCGGTGGGTGGAAAATTTAGTGGAATAAGCAATGAAAAGCTGGCATCGGTTTATACAAGCGGAATCGGGTACGAGGTATCGGATAAATTCTTTATCGGCGCAGCCATCAGCAAAGAGGAAAACCAACCTGTAAGCATTCATGCCGGTATGCAGTATGTTTTTGAAAACCGGTTTTTTGCAAGGGCCGGTATTGCCACCGGCGCGGCCGATTATTTCTTTGGTTTGGGGCTGCAATGGTCAAACTTCCGGCTAGATGTGGCAACCGCCTGGCATGCACAGCTGGGCTACACGCCGGCAATCATGTTGCTTTTTAATTTGAATAAATCCGGTCAACAACACCAGCCATGAAAAGGGTACTGCTGCTTTATGGTATGTTGTTTATTTTTATTTCTGCCCCCGCCCAGGAAAACGAGCCAGCATCTTCCACCACGGAACAGCAATGGGAGAACACGGCACGCACAGAAGATGCAGCAACGGAAGATGATTCTTACTTGCAGCAGGAAGAACATTTTAAGAAACACCCGCTTAATATTAATACCGCCACGGTGGAAGAACTGGAAGAACTGAATTGTCTGACCGGTTTACAGGTGCAACAATTTTTAGCCTACCGGCGGTTGCTGGGCGAACTGATAGACCGGTATGAATTACAGGCCATCCCCGGTTGGGATATTGCTACGATAAAAAAAATACTTCCCTATATTATTGTAACGGATAACAGGAACCTGGCGGAAAAACTCCGGACGCGATGGCGCGGCGGCGACGGCGTTTTAATAGCGCGGTATGGAAGGATTCCGGAAGAATCGAAGGGATATGAAAAACCACTCACCTCCGGTGCCAGTTATTACCTGGGAAGCAGGGATCGCCTGTTTTTACGATACAGTTACAATTATAAAAATGTGTTGCGCTGGGGCCTGCTTGCAGACAAAGACGCGGGTGAACAATTTTTTAAGGGTTATCAGCGACAGGGATTCGATTTTTATTCCTTCCATTTTTTTGTCGCGCGACTGGGAATCATAAAAGCACTTGCCCTGGGCGATTTTACCGTGAATTTCGGGCAGGGCCTGGTACAATGGCAAAGCCTGGCATTTAAAAAAAGTGCCGACGTGCTGAATATCAAAAGACAGGCGGCCACGCTGCGACCCTACAATTCCGCCGGTGAATACAATTTTCACCGGGGCGCAGGTATAACCCTGCAAAAGGCGAACTGGGAAACGACCTTTTTCCTATCCATTAGAAAGCTAAGCGCCAATACGGTGCCGGATTCATCTTCCGATGACGGGGCCATATCATCCTTTCTTACCAGCGGTTACCACCGCAGCGCTTCAGAGAATGAAGACCGCAACAGCCTGCGGCAAACCGCGCTGGGCGGCAAAATACAATACCGGGGGGATAACGGGCTGGTTGGCATCAGCGCCATCCACTATCATTTTTCAAAACTGGTGCAGAAAGCAGATGAACCCTATAACCTGTTTGCCCTGAAAGGCACCTCGCTTACCAATGCGGCTATTGATTACAGTTATACCTGGCGTAATATCCACCTGTTTGGGGAAGCAGCAACGGACGATGCCGCAAACAAGGCTTTTTTGAACGGTGCCATTATAAGCCTGCATACAAAAGCAGCTGTTTCCATTTTACACCGGCAGATAAGCCGGGCCTACCGGTCTATCAACGGCAGCGCCTTTACCGAAAACACTTTCCCGGTAAATGAAAACGGAATTTATACGGGTTTGTCTCTGAATATTAGTAATAGTTTACACTTAGTTGCTTATGCCGATATATTCCGGTACCCCTGGCTAAAATACAGGGTAGATGCGCCTTCGGCCGGCAGGGATTATCTTGTGCAGGCGGATTTCAGACCCAACAAACAGACAAACCTGTACCTGGCCTACCGGAGCGAAACAAAAATGATTAATCTGCCTGGTACCGGAGTTGCCACTTCTCTTACCGGGCACGTATCCAGGAATGACTTTCGCCTGCAAGCCAGCACTGTTGTAAGCGGCCCGCTTACCCTGAAAACCCGTTCAGAAATATCCTGGTACAACAAAGACGGCACGACCGGAACGGGACAGGGATTTACCACTTACCTGGATGCTTATTATAAACCATCCAGAAAACAATACTGGCGAGGCAATGCACGATTACAATATTTTGAAACCAGTGGCTTTGATGAAAGAATCTACACGTATGAGGCGGATGCGCCCTACAATTCTTCCATCCCGTTTTACTACGACAGGGGCATGCGATATTATATCAATATTAACCTCGATGTTTTGCGGCTGCTGAATAAAATAAAGAAAACCCCGGTAAATGCCGATCTCTGGCTAAAATGGGCTCAAACCATTTACAGTGGAAAAACTTTTACCGGTTCGGGGCTTGATAAGATAGACGGAAACCACCGTTCGGAAATAAAATTTGAACTTATACTGAGCCTGTAAAAGGTATCCCGCAACATACCTATGCACTGACTAATATATATCTAAATAAGGGTTCAGCTTACCTTGTTTTCGCAAAATTATCTTGAATCGTTAATTTTTCGCAAAATTATTGCAGCGTTTATATTTTAATGTTTGTCCTAAAATAGGATGTCAATTTATCAAGTTGCCTAACAAGTTATTTACAAACATAGACACAGCATTTGTTTTACCTCCTAAAAACAAAAATTACAAGTATGAGAAAAACATATACACTTCTATTAGTGTTTCTCCTCTCTTCTGTAATGGTTTTTTCACAAACCAGAACGGTTACGGGTACGGTAAGTGATGCGAAAGGAGACCCTGTACCTTTTGCCTCCATAAAGATAAAAGGTGGGAAGGGCGGTGTATCGGCTGATGCAAACGGCAGTTTTACCATTAAGGCCAAGTCAGGTGACGTACTGGTTATTACCTCTACTGATATTGCAGCAAAGGAAGTAACGGTTGGCAGTGATGATGTAGTGAACGTGGAAGTTGTGAAAACACAGACCAGCTTAACAGAGGTAGTGGTTACGGCACTCGGCGTTAAAAAAAGTGAAAAGGCGCTGGGCTATGCAATCAGCAAAGTGGATCCCAATCTGCTGCTGCAAAAATCAGAACCAGACGTTTTAAAAAGCCTTCAGGGAAAAGTGGCCGGGGTTGATATACGCTCTTCGCAGGGTACACCGGGTGCGGCAACAAGGATTCAAATCAGGGGTAATTCGTCCTTTTTCGGCGATAACGAGCCATTGATCATAGTAGACGGAATTTCTTACAGCAACGACTTTGTTAATTCCAGCAGCCAGACTTCCGGCGGTACCGCTTATTCCAGCGGCATATCCAATCTTGATCCCAACGACATAGCTTCTATCAACGTGTTAAAAGGTTCTTCGGCGGCAGCATTATATGGCTCCAGGGCTTCCAACGGCGTAATTATTATTACTACCAAATCCGGCAGCGCAACCAGGAACAGGAAAGGCATGGAAGTAAGCGTAAAGAGCTCGGCATCCATAGAAACCATTGCCAACCTGCCCGAATACCAGAATACGTATGGTTCCGGTAGCCTTGGTAATTATTCCAACGCTTCCAACGGATCCTGGGGTGCACCTTTCAGCTCACTGGATTCAGTTCCGGCCTGGGCCAATTACCAGGCTGCCTATCCCAATCTTTTTCCATCCGGCAAAATGAAATACAGGGCCTATCCCGATAATGTAAAAGACTTGTTCAAAACGGGTACCGTGATTGAAAATTCGATTGGCTTTAATGGAGGCGATGAAAAATCTTCAGTGGCCGTAACCGCATCTCAGTTAAACCACAATGGGTATGTTCCCAATTCCAAATACGACCGCTCAAGTCTTAGCCTGGGCGGCAATACCAAACTGAAAATAGGTTTAAACGTGCGGGGTAACCTTAGTTATACACGCGCTGTACAGCAAGGGGGATTCTTTGGCGAACAACAGGTAGGTTCTACCGCCTCACAGTTTGCCAGGTCTCTTTTCCTTGCCCGCAACTGGGACATTTCTGGCCTGCCTTATCAGGATGCGCAAGGCAATGAACTGCACCCGGGTCCCGCCGGGTTTGATAACCCCCGCTGGGATGCTGAATACAATAAGGCCAATACAGCAGAAGACAGGGTAGTAGCCGGTCTCCATATGGATTTCAATATTAATAAATGGGCGAAGATTGATTTTACCGGTGGAACCAATGTAAACTCCCTGGAAAGAAAAGAGATCACCGAGGTAAGTTCAAGGGATGCAGAAGGACTTGGCCGCATCGTATTGGATAATTATAGAAACCAGACCCTTGAATCAACTGTACTGCTCACCCTGAATCCCACGATTGTGAAGAATTTTTCCTTCCGGGCCACCCTGGGACATAATTTTTTTCAGAATACCACAACACGCAATGCGCAAACCGGTAAAATATTTATTACCCGTGGTATTTATAGCCTCCAGAACACATCTACCCAGAATTACGGCATAGAAGTGCTGGGTGCCGGTAATGGATTCTTTTATGGTGATTATTATGAAAGAAGAAGGCTGATGGGCGTATTTGGAGAAATTAGCCTGGGCTATAAAGATTTTGCATTTTTAAGCGCTACCGGCCGCAACGACTGGTCCTCAACCCTGCCAGTTAACAACAGGAGTTATTTCTATCCTTCTGTTGCCGGTTCATTTGTTTTTACAGACGCATTCCAGCTGCACAGCGCGGTGCTTGACTATGGTAAAATAAGGGCCAACTGGGCAAAAGTAGGACGCGATGCCTTGCCTTATTCACTGGAAGATGCCTATATACTGGGTGTAAATTTCCTGGGACAAAACACCGCTTCACTGCCTGCCACGGCAAACAGCCCTACCCTGAAACCAGAGTTTACCACGGAAGTAGAACTGGGTACCCAATTGTCTTTCTTTAAGAAATTGGTTGAATTTGAATTTACCTGGTACAATAAAATTTCCACCAACCTCATTGCACCCATTTCCGTTCCCGCTTCTTCAGGATATACAAAGGGATATACCAATTTCGGAAAGATCAGCAACACCGGTGTTGAAATAGAGTTAACGATAAGACCCGTAAGAACAAAAGACTTCAGGTGGGAACTGCATGGCGTTTTTACCCAAAACAAGAATATTGTGAAAGAACTGATTGCGGGCACCGACAGGTTATTGCTGGGTGGTGTATTAACATCCATCTCTCCATACCTGGAAGCAGGTCAGCCCTTTGGTTATTTAAGAGGCCAGAAGTCTTTGAGAGACTCACTGGGTAATTTATTGATTAACCCGGCCACCGGTGCCATGATACAGGCAACGGCCCAGAATTCACCTTCAGACCTGTACAATGTGGGAAACCCCAATCCTGATTACAAACTGGGTATTGGTAACACCCTTACCTACAAAGGTCTTTCTTTTAATGTATTGTTCGATATGACAAAAGGAGGCGCCATCTATTCTTCTACCATCATGAATATACTGGGCAGAGGTGTAAGCCTTGATACCAGAGACCGGGAAACGGTATATGTGATTCCCGGCGTGTATGGCGATCCGAATTCTGGCAAACCCATATTGGATGGTTCCAAAAATGAAATTAAAAACGTAACGCGTATTACAGCAAACGACCTGTATTTCTCACCGGGCTCTACGCTTGGACAAACATTTGCTACTAATACTGCTACGGAATGGAATGTATACGATGGCACCGTGTACCGACTGCGGGAAATTACATTGGCTTATGAAATACCCAAATCCGTTTTCCGGAAGCTACCTGTGGGTTCCGTTGTAGTTAGCCTTACCGGCCGTAACCTCTGGTACCTGGCGCCAAACACACCCAAGTACATGCATTTTGATCCGGAAGTAAACAGCTATGGTTCTACATCCGTGCAGGGATTTGAACTGGCGGCAGCGCCTACTGTAAGAAGATTTGGATTGAACCTGAACATTACATTCTAAAATGATCAATGCTAAAATGATTAATACTATGCCACGAAAAATAATTTATTTAATCCCATTGGTATGTATGCTATCAGTTTCCTGCAAGAAAACGCTGGATATCAATATCGATCCCAATAACCCTACCAGTGTAGCGGTTTCCAAGCTGCTCACCAACGCCGAACAAAATCTCGGCGTGGGCCTGGCTATTGGCGGCGGTAATGTAGGTGGTTTATCACAGGACCTGGCAGTGTACACCCACCAGCTTACTCAACGTGCTACAACAGACCAGTACGGTGTAACGGGCGATGATTACTGGATAGGCCAGAACTGGAACGGTATTTACCTAAGCACACTGAATAATCTCGAAGATGTCATTGCACATGCCACGGCAGATGGTAATATGAAGTATGCAGGCATTGCGAAGATCCTGAAAGCCTATGCCTATAGCCAGATGGTAGACGTATACGGCGATGTTCCTTTCACTGAGGCCAATCAATTCAAGACGGGCGTTAAATATCCCAAGTTCGACAGCGGCAAAGACATATATCCCGCCCTGTTTACGATACTTGATGAGGGAGTTGCCAATTTAACCGCTTCCGCGGCAAACAAACTTACACCCGGGGGTGATGATGTCATCTACAAAGGCAGTGTGGCCAACTGGACAAAAGCGGCTAATACCATCAAATTGAAATTATATACCCAAACCCGTTTAACATCCAATGTAACGGCTGCAGTAACGGCATTGCTCGCCAATCCGGCTAATTTAATCAACACAACTACAGAAAGTTTCCTGCTGCCTTTTGGCCCAAATGGCGCCACAGACGACCGGAATCCAGGTTTTAATGATTATTATGCCGGCCAGCGCAGCAATTATATCAGCCCCTGGTTTTATGAGATCTTAAAAGGTTATAATTCCAATATTAATACCGGCATCGTAGACCCCAGGATCCCCTACTATATTTATAACCAGACCACCGCCAAACAAGTGCTGGGTGCGCTCATAGAATATCGCGACAGTGCATTTGTATCAATTTATTTTGGGTCCATCGGCGCAGACCGCGACAGAAGCCAGCAAAATGTAATGTCCCTGATGGGCATTTACCCCGTAGGTGGTCGCTACGATGATGGCAAAGGTGGTGCCGCCAGCTCCTCCAGCGGCACAGGCGCGGCGCCCTATCGGTTTATCACCTATGCAGACCGGTTATACCTGGAAGCGGAACTGATTAAATCTGGCGTTATTACCGGTGATGCACGAGCCAAATTACAGGCAGCCATGACGGAATCTTTTAAACAGGTGGATTATGTTGTTTCAAATTTTGTAAAACCGTCTCAAACCGTACCGCCCCTCGCAGGAACAACCGCGGTGACCATTTATATTAATGCCGTACTGGCAAAATATGATGCAGCGCCCGACAAACAACTTGAAATAATTATGACGGAAAAATGGATATCCAGTTTCGGCAACGCCGTTGATCAGTTTACAGACTACCGGAGAACTGGTTTCCCCATCCTGTTTGATCCCAATAACGCAGCCATGGCGCCCGACCACCAGGTACAGCCCCCCATCAATGGAGACCCGGCTTTTCCCGGTGCCAACCGGAAAGTACCTGTTCAGTTATTGCGTCCTTATCCACAGTCGTTACCCTGGTACCAAAACGAACTGGAAACAAATCCAAACGCGCCAAAACAAAAAGATCCTTCCAACTTTAAAGTATTTTGGAAGCCTTAATAAGATAAAAAATTCGTGAAATGAAAAGAATAATAATATATACAATGATGATTGTGCTGGCGGGTGTTGGCTGCAGGAAAAGCGACAACCCCAAATTGCCTGATTTTACGCGGGTTCCTTTACCCAGTTTCGTTAAAGATGCTGCTACCAGTGTTAGCATTTCAGCAACTGCCCCCAATACGTTTGATGCTAAATTTTCTGTTGACCTGTTTTTCAAGAATGATGAAAAACCGGCCAAATTCGATCTGGTGATAATTAAGAATGGAGACAATGCCGGCTTTAAGGTACTCAAGGCCGATATCACCAGTTTCCCTTCAACGTTTAATATTACAGGTTCCCAACTGGTCACTTTATTTGGGGCACCCATCGTTCTGGGCGATAAATTTGATGTAGGAGCCGATGTGTACACCGTGGAAGGACAAAAATACCCTGCGTTCCCCATAGTGGGTATAGGCTATGGCGCCAATGTGCCCACGCAGTATGGCGGACTCTTTCCCAGCCTGCGTTATGAAGCGGTATGTGTTTTTACAGCCTCAGAGTATGCAGGTAATTTTAACGTTTTACAGGACGATTTTGATGATGATTTTGGTGTAGGTTCAATAGTGCCGGTGACTGTTGTCAGCGCGTCAAAATTATCTATCGTATCGCCCGTCAACGGACAGCCAATTGTTGTGGATGTCAATACCGCTACCAATATTACCAGTGTTGCCTCGCAAGCTTATGGAGACTACAAGGCGGCGGGTATCGATCCAACCTGGACTTATGGCAATATTACGGTTGTGAGTAATAATACCAGTAAAGCCAATTTTGTGGCACCCTGCGACGGCGTATTAAGCCTGGCGCTGGAATATTCCGTTTCCGTGGGCTCATTTACCGGGGGACCCTTTGTACTAAAATTAAAAAAACAATAATTCATCAACTTATTTTCTAAAAGCCGCCAGCCCTGGCGGCTTTTTTGGTGGCAAACCGGCTAACTGTAAATGCTGAGCAGGCCGTTAAACCAACCAATAAAGGAATGCCACAAAGGTGAAGGACTAATAACAAGACAGGCGGAATAAACTAACTATTTCGGTTGCCGGCAATCACCACCGGACACAGCAGGCTGTTTTTTATAGACCCGCCAGCAACAGCTCATTAAAATTCAGCAGCGATGACAATTTCAGATCAGCAGCCGCCCAGCGGGCTTCCTGATGGTGATTGCGGGCCGGTACCACCACGCATTTCATACGCGCGGCCTTGGCTGCAATCATACCATAAAAAGAATCTTCAAAACAAATGCAGTCAGCAGGAGTAGTACGCAGCAACGCCGCACAGTTTAAAAACACCTGCGGATGCGGTTTGCCGTTTTCCAGGTTTTCTGCCGAAGCTTTTGCATGAATGAACTGGTCAATCCCTAATTTGCCGGTAACAATATTAATCAGAGCAAGCGGCGAGGAGGAAGCCACCCCAATCCTGAAATTCCGCTTGCTAAAGAAATCGATAATATAGGTCACCCCGGGCAGCGGTTCCGCCTTCAACGAGATTTTTTCGATGGCAATTTTCACTATGCTGGCTTCGGCTTCAGCGGCATAATCCATACTGATATTAAAATGCCGGAACCAGTGTTCAATCCATTCACTGCTGCGCAGCCCGGTGCTGATATGGTATTGCGCCGCATTCAGCGATACATTAAAGCGTTTTAGCGTTTCCCTGCCTGCCTCCTCCCAAAGCGGCTCCGAATCAATCAGCAGGCCATCCATGTCGAAAATAACGGTATCCAGCATAAGGTTTGGGTTGGTGATGCATTGTTGGGCGGGCAAAAATATTTATTATTTCATAAAATACCCTCAAAAGAAATCCGGCGCTGGTGTTGCCCGGTATAGTTGGTAAAAACAGCCCGGTTTAGTGGCCAGGCAAACCGGGTAATACAGACTACTACAAACAACTGAACGCTGGTTCAAATGTTTTACATTTGTAGGAACCGCCCCTTAAATTTTAACGATATGGGTTCCTTTTTCAACAGGTTAAAACATTTCAGGATAGTCCGCAAACTGGTATATGTGCTGGTAGGTTCCTTTTCCTATCCCGGTCTTGCCCTGGTGAACAGGCTAAAGATCTCCGGAACCGAACACTTCAGCAACCTGCCCAATCAGAACGTATTGTTTGTAAGCAATCACCAAACCTATTTTGCTGATGTTATTACCTTTCTCCATATTTTTTGCGCGGTAAAATGGGGCAAAAAAAATAAACTGGGCATTCCTTATTACCTGCTGAATCCTTTTACCAGGGTCTATTTTGTATCTGCTGAAGAAACCATGAAAAAAAGCCTGCTGACCCGTTTATTTTCGTTAGGCGGTGCACTTACGGTTAAAAGAGGGTGGCTGGCAAAAAATGAATCCGAAAAACGCAAGGGACTTAACCCGGCAGATACCCGGCAGATAACACGGGCCCTGGAAAACAACTGGGTGATAACCTTTCCGCAGGGTACTACAAAACCGTTTGCGCCTGGACGTAAGGGAACTGCGTTAATCATCAAACAAACAAAACCAATCGTTGTACCGGTAGTTATCAATGGCTTTTGGCGGGCTTTCAACAAAAAAGGATTGCGGTTCAAAAAGAAAGGAACCCTCTTAACCGTTAGGTTTAAAGAGCCGCTACATATAGACTACGAAGCATCCACCGATGTTATCCTGGCCCAGCTCATGGATGCCATTGAACAAAGCAAGGAGTGGATGATGAAGGGTGCCCATCACTGGAAAAAGACACCGGTTCAAAATTCATAGCTTGAAACAACATGGCTTTTTAAATCACTTCATCTCAATGACTGGCGGTAAAAAATGCTTTTAACTCCACCGCGTCATCGGGTTTCATCTTGCCACCCAGTATTAAACGAAGTTGTCTTCTTCTCAGGGCGCCCTCAAATAATCTTTTTTCATCCGTTGTTTCGGGTACCAGTTGCGGTACCGGCAGGGGTTTGCGATCTGCATCCAGGGCCACAAATGTATAATAAGCTTCGTTGCTTTTGTATTTATGTTGCGCCATCAGGTCTTCTCCCCACACCTTCATATGCACTTCCATGGAAGTATTAAAACCGCGTGTAACCATGGCCTCTATATGTACCACGTTGCCCAGCCTAATGGGATTTTCAAAAGAAATATTGTCTACAGAAGCAGTTACTACCGGCACGCCGCAATGTTTCATGGCAGAAAGGGCCGAAGCAATATCCATCCAGTACATAAGTCGGCCCCCCATCAGGTTGCCAAATGTATTGGTATCGTTGGGCAATACCAGCTCGGTCATAATAACAAGTGATTCTTTGGGTGCTTTTGTGCTCATACAAATATATT
>JBDTVE010000156.1:0-5865 GCA_040007355.1 Bacteroidota bacterium
ATGAAAAAATACGGGTATAAAACAGGGATACTCATCGGTCTGGGTTTTTTCTCGATAGGATGTTTCTTATTTGTACCTGCAGCCAATACCATGCAATATGCGTTTTTTCTAGGGGCTTTATTTATTGTGGCCTGCGGGCTGGCCATGCTGGAAACAGCCGCCAATCCTTATGCCACCATATTGGGAAAACCTGAAACAGCTACCCAGCGATTAAATTTTGCCCAGTCTTTTAATGGCCTGGCTGCTTCTTTGGCCCCCCTGATTGGAGCAAAATTCATCCTTTCCAGCAACCCCATTAGTGAATCCGGCGTTGCTGCCATGACTGAACAGGTACGTGCGGCCTACCTGCACCAGGAAACGGCTACCGTAAAAATGCCATATATTGTTTTGGGATGTGCCATTTTAGTGGTTGCAACGATATTCTTTTTTACCAGGCTCCCGGATATAAAAGACAAAGAAGAACCTGTAAAGACCAACTTTTTTCATGTACTCCGTCATAAGCATCTAACATGGGCTATAGTAGCACAGTTTTTCTATGTAGGTGCCCAAGTATGTATTCTTAGCTTACTGATTTTATTTGCTACTAAAGTTGCAGGAATAACGGAGCAACAGGCGGCCGTTTATTCCTTCCTTGCAGGAATCGCTTTTATGGTTGGAAGATTTGCCGGTACCTTTTTTATGCGGTATATTGATCCGCCCAAATTACTGGCTTTGTATTCATTCATCAATATTCTTTTATCCCTTGTTATCATTTTTGGAACTGGCCTAATCACACTATATGCCATGGTAGGAATTGCATTCTTTATGTCGATCATGTTTCCTACCATTTTTGCGCTCGGTATACAGGATATTGGAGCGGATACAAAGTCGGGCTCAAGTCTTATCATTATGTCTATTGTAGGCGGGGCTGTTCTTCCTCCCCTGCTTGGATTTATTTCTGATAAGACCAATAATTTCCAACTTGGTTATATAGTGCCCCTGCTTAGTTTTGTAGTAATCCTTTATTTTGGTTTAAAGGGTTACAAACATCCCGAAAAAGCAGTTGAAGTATTGCAATAATGAACAGTAGCAGCCAATACCGGTCTTGCAACCCGGATGGCAACTGTGTTACCACCAGCCTTGCACATTAAATAATTATATTATGCGGCGTTACTGTCTTGCCCTGGATCTCGCAGATGATGAAAATCTGATAGCCCAATACGAAGCCTATCATAAAAACATATGGCCGGAGATAAAAAAAAGCATCCTGGATTCCGGTATTACCGATATGGAAATCTACCGCAGCGGCAACCGTCTTTTTATGATAATGGAAACGGCCGACAGGTTTAGCTTTGAGGAAAAAGCAGCTATGGACGATGCTAACCCCAAAGTACAGGAATGGGAGCAGTTGATGTGGAAATTCCAGGTTGCGCTTCCCTGGGCAAAAAAAGGGGAGAAATGGCTAATGATGCATAAAATCTTTGGCCTGCAATGAATAAAGAATGAACCATGAATGGTGTTGATCCAACTGATAATCTCCTAAACGGCGGCATTGACGCTCACCAGCATTTCTGGCGCTATCACCCGGCGCAACATAGCTGGATAAACGATGAAATGGCATCCATCCGAAAAGATTTTATGCCGGAAGACCTGGCGCCCGTATTGCAGGCAAACGGGATAGCGGGATGCGTAGCGGTACAGGCCGATCAAACCGAACAGGAAACGGATTTTCTGCTGAACTGCTCCACCAAACACGATTTTATCCGGGGCGTGGTGGGATGGGTTGATCTGCGGGCGCACAATGCAGCAGAACGCCTTGAATACTATTCGCAGTTTAGTCAAATTAAGGGCTTTCGTCATATACTGCAGGGAGAGGAGCCGGCATTTATGCTGCAGCCGGATTTTCTTAAAGGCATCGCCCTGTTAAAAAAATTTAATTTCACCTACGATATCTTAATTTTTCCCAAACACCTGCCTGCAGCATTACAACTGGTGAAACTGTTTCCCGATCAACCCTTTGTAATTGACCATATGGCAAAACCGCTTATCAAAAGCGGATTGATAGACGAATGGAAAAAAGGTATAACAGCAGTAGCGCAATACCCCCGGGTGCACTGTAAGATAAGCGGGTTGGTAACGGAAGCGGATATACGCAATTGGAAACCGGCGGATTTTACGCCTTACCTGGACCTGGTAGCGGAAACATTTGGCATTAAACGGCTGATATACGGGTCCGACTGGCCGGTTTGCCTGGCCGCGGGGTCTTACAAAAAGGTAATAAGTATTGTACAGGATTATTTTTCCAGGTTTTCTATTTCGGAACAGGAATTGGTCTTTGGCAAAAACGCATCAGCATTTTATCATTTAATATAAGAAGTCATGGACTTACAGCTAAAAGATAAAGTAATTATTGTAACAGGCGGCGCACGCGGTATTGGTGAAGGTATTGTAAAAGTGCTGGGCAGGGAAGGGGCTCTGCCTGTTATTATTGGTAGGAACGAAAAAGACAACCAGGCCACCGCTGCGGCAGTAGTGGCCGCCGGCGGCAAATGCGGGCAAGTAGTGGCCGAGCTAACAGACCCCACTACCAGCGAAAAAGCAGTAAAATCCGTGGTTGAAAAATACGGTAGAATAGACGGTGTGGTAAACAACGCGGGTGCCAACGACGGCGTTGGCCTGGAAAATGGGAACTATGAAACATTTATGGCTTCCCTGCATAAGAATTTGATACACTATTATCTTATTGTGCACCATGCGCTGCCAGAACTAAAAATGAGCCGGGGCGCAATTGTAAATATTACGTCAAAAACAGCCGAAACCGGGCAGGGCGGAACTTCCGCTTATGCCGCCGCCAATGGTGGCCGTAACGCTTTAACCCGCGAATGGGCGGTTGAATTATTAAAATACGGGATCCGGGTAAATGCCATTGTGGTGGCTGAATGTTTTACGCCTTTGTATGCAAGGTGGATTGAAACCCTGCCCAACCGGCAGGAAAAATTAAAAGAGATTGAAGCAAAGATTCCATTGGGCAACCGCATGACAACCGCCGAAGAACTGGGCAATACCACGGCGTTTTTATTATCGGCCTGCTCCAGTCATACCACCGGCCAGTTGATTCATGTAGACGGCGGCTATGTTCATTTAGACCGGGCCCTGGCAAATGCATGATGAACGAGTGGTTGTACTAATCCCGCACATCCTTAAAACGCCGCTGATAAAATAGGCGGGCGGAACGCCGGATATGCATCCTGGCGTGCCGCCTGGAATGTTTACGGTTATTGGTAACTGTTAGTTTTTTGAGTTCTATGGGTTGGATGCCTTAAAATAATGCACATTCCAGAGATCATAGCGTTTATACTGGGTCTTCATGCGTGTTTCAAAATCAACAAAATCTTTTGATGAAGCGGGGCTCCACAATACTTCGCTCAGCGCACTTAAGCGAGGAAAGATCATGTATTCCACTTTTTTATCATTGGTCATGTACTCTGTCCATACATTGCCCTGCGCGCCCAGTACATGTTTGGCCTGGTTTTCATCCAATGCAGCCGGGATGGGTTCGTATTTGTACACATTTTCCAATGGCAGAAAGCCGCCAATGGTCAGTGAATCGTCTTTTTTTGACTGTGAATGGTCAAGGTATACATAGCTGCCAGGGGTCATTATAACATCATGATCCTGTTTGGCAGCATCAATACCGCCCTGCTCGCCGCGCCAGCTCATAACGGTGGCATTGGGCGCCAGGCCGCCTTCCAGTATTTCATCCCATCCAATAATCTGTTTGCCTTTGCTGTTAATGTATTTTTCTATCCGGTTAATGAAATAGCTCTGCAGGCCGTGTTCATCCTTCAACTCTTTATCCCTGATCAGGTTCTGGCAGAAGGCGGATTCTTTCCAGGCGTCTTTGGGACATTCATCGCCGCCAATATGAATGTATTTGCCAGGAAATAACGGTATGATCTCATCTATTACATCCTGCAGAAAATTAAACGTGTATTCACTGGGGCAATACACGTCTTTATAAATACCCCATGATTCCTGTACTATTTTTGCCTTCCCGGCTGCCTGTTGTTTTTTTCCACCGACCGATATCATATCATGCGGTATAATAGTAGCAGAATCCGGGAAACAGCTTAATTGAGGGTAAGCCGCAATGGCCGCACTGCTATGACCGGGCAATTCAATCTCCGGTATTACGGTGATATACCGGGCCGCCGCATACTTTACCACTTCCCTGATTTGATCCTGGGTATAAAAACCGCCATACCGTTTGTTGTCGTTGGCCGTACCCGGGAAATGGCCAATGATGGTACCGTTCCGGTATCCGCCTGTTTGTGTAAGACGGGGATATTTTTTTATTTCGATGCGCCAGCCCTGGTCTTCTGTCAGGTGCCAGTGAAAATAATTCATCTTGTGCAGCGCTATGTAGTCAATGTATTTTTTTACAAATGCCACGGGAAAGAAATGGCGGCCGGCATCCAGCATCAGGCCGCGGTAGGCAAAGCGCGGGTAGTCTTTAATGGATATATAGGGAACGGGAAGTTTGGAGCGGGAAGCCCTGGCGTCCGCACCGGGAACGGGCAATAGCTGGATAAGGCTTTGTATGCCGTAAAACACGCCGTTTACATTATCGCCGTTAATATGGATGCCTTTATTGTCTGCCGTTAAGGTATAAGCGCCGGCAATACTATTGTCTATTTTTTCATAGTTGAGCGCAATGGTGTTGCCCGAACCGGCTTTTTTTGTGGTTTTAAGGCTGAAATGATAGAAGCGCTGCAGGTAATCGTTTAGGAAATGAACCGAATTCTCCAGGCCACTTCCTTCCAGTAGGATTTGGGTGGCGGGGGTAATGGTAAAATTGCCTGCCGTTACGGGGAGTCTTATTTCGGCTGGCCGGGGAATAATGTTGATCCTGTTCTGTGCCTGGCATATGATTGAAATGCCTAATATCAATACGCAAAATATTTTTTTCATTATAACTGTGTTTAAATTGGTGCTACCGGTGATTAACAAATGCTGTTAAAGATAATAAACAATGCATTGCTATTTTCACGCAAACGTTTGCGCCCATATACTGCGGCAGACGCTTCAGGAGGCTGCCAGCAATATAAAAGTAGTTTACCGGGATCTGGAAGATCAATTGACCGCTGCGAAAGTTGTTCCAGCTTTTGTAATTTAAAGACTGACCGCTGGATTTTCTCCAGTAATTTTAATTTTGAAAAGCTAACTTACCGATGCCTTACATGCTAAAACCTTTTTATGAACGGGAATGAACAGTTAATCAAACGGTTTTATACAGCTTTCCAGGCGCTTGACTATGCCACCATGCAGGATTGCTACAGCAAGGAAGCGGTTTTCAGCGATGCTGTATTTGGTCTTTTACAGGCGCCGGAGTTAAGGGCCATGTGGGAGATGTTGTGCAAAAATGCGAAAGACTTTTCACTTCGGTTTTCCGATATCTGTTTACTGGATGAAGAATATGCAACCTGCCGGTGGATAGCAAGCTATACTTTTTCTGCAACCGGCCGGCGCGTGGTAAACGATGTAAAAGCGTATATGCGTATTGAAAACGGCAGGATAACGGAACATACGGACAAATTCGATTTATGGAAATGGAGCCGCCAGGCGCTCGGTTTATCCGGGCTGTTGCTGGGCTGGAACGGCTTTATCCAGAACAAGGTGCATCGCAACGCTCGGAAGCGTTTGGATGCTTTTATGCTGGCAAATAAATAGCCGTTGAATTCTATAATCATTAAAAAGCAAAGAAATGACGATAGCTTCTCATGATGCGGCTCAGAATACCGGCAAAACCGGTGTCTTCAGCCTGCTACACCAGCGTACAGGCATCTTCGTTATCCCCAATCCCTGGGATGCGGGCTCGGCAAAAAT
>JBDTVE010000157.1:0-19986 GCA_040007355.1 Bacteroidota bacterium
TTTTTATTTCTTTAAGCCAATCTCCCTCAGCCTTTCATCGAGGTATTCACCCGCCGTAGCATCTGGATAAGCTTTTGGATGTTCCTTGTCTACCGTGCTATTCAGACAGGCCAGGCTCATTTCGCTCCTGGGATGTAAAAAGAATGGAATGGAGAACCTGGATGTATGCCACATTTCGCGCGGCGGATTTACCACGCGGTGCGTGGTTGATTTAAGTTTGTTATTGGTAAGACGCTGAAGCATATCGCCCACATTTACCACTATCTGCTCCGGCAGAGAAACCGCTTCCACCCATTCATTTTGCCTGGTAAGAATCTGCAATCCACCCGCAGAAGCACCTACCAGCAAAGTAATCAGGTTGATGTCTTCATGCTGCTCCGCCCTGATGGCAGATTTTGGTTCCGATGTTATGGGGGGATAATGAATGGCCCTCAGGATGGAATTACCGTTGTGCAGATAGGAATTGAAATAGTTTTCATTAAGCCCCAGGTACAGGGCGATGGCTTGCAACAGCGCCCGGCCCGATTTTTCAAAAGCATTATAGGTTTTATTCAGGGTTGGCGTAAAAGCCGGGATCTCGCTGATCACCACGTTATCGGGGTATTCCGCTTTGATGGGATCTCCGTCCTCCACCATTTGCCCGTGCTGGTAAAATTCTTTTAGATCCGGCGCATCACTTCCCTTGGCATGTTCTTTACCAAACGAAGTATAACCCCGCTGGCCCGCCAGACCCGACACTTCATATTTTCTTTTTTTATCAAGGGGCATGGCAAAAAATTGCTGAACGTATTTGTACAGGTCGGCAATCAGTTCTTCCGGTATGCCATGATTGGTCACTGCCACAAAACCCAGATCCTCATAAGCCCTGCCCAAATCATTTACAAACTTTTGTTTCAGTTGCGGGTCTCCACTCAGAAAATCCGCAAGATTAACTACAGGGATAGCCATAATGATAGGTTTATCGTTTGGTAATTGAGTCTGTAAATGTAAGAAATTATTTAGCCCTGAAATGCTGCCTGGAGGCATGTCAAAAGGCCTGTTCCTGTTTTCGACTTCATGCAAACGCCCGGTCTTTATCCTGGATTCCGGTCGGCGCGTCTTTGCCCCGGATTGATAAAATCTTGCCAAAAAATGCGGATACCGTTGCTAAAAGGGCCGCTTCAGGTGGATATTAAACTTGCTTACTATCCTGGAAACCCCAGAATCCTTAATTTTAAAAAATGTTTAGAACAGTTAACCGCTCCCTATATTTTTTGTGTTTATTATTTTTTGCGGGATGCGCACCCAGGTACAGCCAATATATCAGTCAGTACAGCACCACCACCACCGATACGGTGCCCGATTACAGCAATCTTTATTACTGGGCGGCGCATCCCTGGAAAAAAGATCCATCGGATAGTGTACCCATGCCCCTGCGTACAGGGTATTCGGTGGATTCAAGCGTCGATGTATTTTTTATTTATCCGACCACCTTTACAGACAGTAAAGAAACCCGCTGGAACGCCGGTATCAACGATGCGGCCATTAATGCAAAAACAGATTATTCGCCCATCCTTTACCAGGCCAGCGCTTTTAATGAATTCAGGCTTTTCTCACCCCGTTACCGGCAGGCACATGTACGCGCCTATTTTAGTTCCGATACTGCCCGCGCCACGGAGGCTTTTGATATAGCCTATGAAGACGTTAAAACCGCCTTTCAATATTACCTCGAACATTATAACCATGGCCGGCCCATCATCATTGCTTCGCATAGCCAGGGCAGCACCCATGCGGAACGCTTGCTAAAAGAGTTTTTCGACGGCAAACCATTGCAGAAACAACTGGTGGTTGCCTATATAATGGGCATGTATATTTCCACTAACGAATTCAGCTCCCTAAAAATGTGTACGGATTCACTGCAGACGGGATGCTTCTGCGGATGGCGAACCTATAAAAAGGATTATGAGCCCGATTTTGTGGTAAAGGAAGCCGGGACCGGCCTGGTCACCAACCCGCTTACCTGGAAAACCACCCGCGAGTATGCAGACCATTCAATGAACAGCGGTTCGGTTTTACTGAAGTTTAATAAGATAAGAAAATATGTTACCGGCGCCAAGGTACACGATGGTGTTTTATGGATTGGCAGGCTGCACCTGCCCGGTGGTTTTTTAATCAGAACCAAAAACTTTCATATTGGCGATGTGAATCTTTTCTATCTCAATATCCGGGAAAATCTCAGGACCCGGGTTGCCCATTTTCACCACTAGGCGGGGCATTTTATTTGCCCCAAAGGCTTTATCTTTTGTTTTCATCCATTCATCGAAGAAAAGCATACCGGGACCGAATTAGTTTAATTAATGGTGAGCAGTATTGCATCTTTGTATCAGCAAGAACGAAATATCCAAATCCTCCGAAGAATCGCTCCAAATCCCTAGAATGCCGAATATCCAAATCCTGTAGAAAGATATCCAGATCCATTGAAAAATACCATCCGATTTTATCCTGAACCCTAAACCAATTGTCTGTCCATCATCCTATCCTTTTAAAACCAACTATCGTACTCAGAAATCTTTACTCCGGTTGTCCAATTTTACATTCTTTTTCTGAGCAATAATGCAAGAGCCGCTGATGCGGCTCTTTTTGCTACTTGCATTGGTTATCTGCGCTACTTCTACCGGGGTCAATCATCCCTTACCTTAATTGAATATCCTGCTCAAAAGAATCCGCGCAGGGGAATTATTGCAATGTTTTCTTACCTTACTCCCCTCGACTAATACAACAATTGCTTATGAATCACAACAAGCTTTTTCAATGGTCTAATGTAGCGGCCCTTGCCGGTTTTATATTTGGATTTGATACCGTTGTTATTTCCGGTGCCAATCAACCGATAAAGGATCTCTGGCATACTTCAACCCTGTTTCATGGTATTTTTATTATGTCGATGGCGCTCTGGGGAACGGTTGTGGGCGCGCTGCTTGCCGGCCGGCCAGCAGAAAAATATGGCCGAAAAAAAGTGCTGCTATGGATTGGGATCCTGTTTGCCATTTCCGCGCTGGGTTCTGCACTGGCACCGGGTCCTTATCTTTTTTCTTTTTTCCGGTTTATCGGTGGCCTGGGCATCGGCATATCTTCGGTGGTGGCTCCTACCTATATAACGGAGATCTCCACACCCGCCACCAGGGGAAGGCTTACCGCCATGTATCAGTTCAATATTGTTTTTGGAATACTGGTGGCTTATTTATCCAATTATCTTTTACAGGGGGTGGGCGGCGTCAACGACTGGCGCTGGATGCTGGGCGTACTGACCATTCCGTCTATTGTCTATACCGTCTTGGTGTTTGGCATACCCGAAAGCCCGCGCTGGCTGATCACAAGGAAAAACGATTTGCCTGCCGCAAAAAAAGTGTTGTCTCAGATAGGTGTTGCAGATACAGATGCGGAAATAGCGGCTATTATTGCCAGCAACCAGCACGAAACCGCAGCGGGCAAGGCAACCGTTTTCTTTAGTGCCAAACACCGGAAGATTATCTGGCTGGCGTTTTTTATTGCGTTTTTCAACCAGTTCTCAGGCATCAATTTCATACTCTATTACGCACCTGAAATATTGTCGAGGAGTGGTCTGGCCGCCAAGGAATCCCTGCTGAACTCAATCGCTATTGGAGGAACCAATTTGATCTTCACGTTTGTGGGTCTTTATCTTATTGACCGAATCGGTCGAAAGACCCTGCTGGTGATTGGTTCGTTTGGCTATAATGCAAGTCTTTTAATGGTGGCCTGGTCGTTTTACACGCATGCAAGCCCGGTTTTTTTAATGAGTTTTCTCCTGCTTTTTATTGCTTCCCACGCCGTTGGTCAGGGAGCCGTTATCTGGGTTTTTCTCTCCGAAATTTTTCCGAATAATATACGGGCGCTCGGCCAGTCATTTGGAGCCAGCGTTCACTGGATATTTGCGGGAATCATTACGCTGGTTACACCCGTCTTCCTGGACGACAAAAACGGGATATTTAAAAAAAATCCCTGGCCCATTTTTGTTTTTTTCGCCGCTATGATGGTGCTGCAATTGATTTGGGTGCTAACCCGGGTGCCGGAAACAAAGGGCGTGTCGCTGGAAGACCTGGAAAGAAAACTGATTACGGAATAAAAACAAAACTGCCTTGAACATGAAAGCACGGACGTTTTTTTGTTCCTGTTCTTCCTGGCAAACGTTTATGTGCAACCGACAAATAATCAAACCAAATTATACCGACCGCAGTTTCATTATTCGCTACCGGTTAACTGCTGCAACTACCCCAATGCCTGGTATTTAACAATGGCAACTATCACCTTTTTCATCAATACAATTCGGCGGGTAACGCCTGGGGTCATGATTTTTTCGGACTCCTGCATGGCGGGTAAGAACAATAGCAGCAGTTTTACCATAAAAAACGGACAGATATCCTAGGAGGCCGTTTAAGCCGGACATATCACCAACCGTTTGCAGGTATGGCCCTTGAAATCCATCTGGCCATGAAGGTTTGCAGCATTTCTTCACAACCATTCTGATATTTCGTTCCCGGAGTAGCTGATTTTGCTATCCGTCTCGGTACCTTTCTTGCCGCGGTTCAGGTGGATGCTGCGGTGTTAAATGATCAGACCCCGCCGTTTATTTTTTATTGCTGTAAATTCGCTGCTGTAAAAATAAAATATATGGCGTTCCGCAATTTTAAAATGGTGAGCTACGTAGTGTACGGACGTGGCAGTTTTAACCAGTTAGACGAAATACTACAGCCACAGCGCAAGGCCGGAAAGCCCATGATCTTTTTATTGGATCATTTTTTTGAAGGCAAACCCCTGGCCAGCCGGATCCCTTTACGTGGTAACGACAGCATTATTTATGCCGACGTTCACTATGAACCCAAGACTAGTTATGTAGACAGCCTGGCTGGGCAGTTAAAAGAAAAATATGGTAGTATCAGTGGCGTCATTGGCATCGGCGGTGGTTCCACGATGGATTTGGCGAAAGCCGTTTCCCTGATGATGAATAACCCGGGTTCGGCGGCCGATTACCAAGGTTGGGACCTGGTTAAAAATCCCGGGGTGTATAAGGCGGGCATACCCACGTTAAGCGGTACCGGTGCGGAAGTTTCGCGCACCACCGTATTAACCGGCCCCACCAAAAAACTGGGGATGAACGCTGATTTTACTCCCTTCGATCAGATTATACTGGACCCCGAAATGACCGCCGGCGCACCGGCTAATCAACGTTTTTACACTGGGATGGATTGTTATATTCATTGCATTGAAAGTTTACAGGGCACGTATTTAAATGAGTTTAGCAAAAGCTATGGAGAGAAAGCCCTGCAACTCTGTCAAAAGGTTTTTGTGGAAAAAAGTGAATGGGATGCTGCCTGCGATGATATGCTGATGATGGCATCCTACGCAGGCGGCATGAGCATTGCTTACTCACAGGTAGGCGTAGCACATGCGGTCAGTTATGGCCTGAGTTACTTACTGGGCACAAAACACGGTATTGGCAATTGTATTGTAATGAATCACCTGGAAGAATATTATCCCGAAGGCGTGAAGGAATTCAAATTTATGGTGGAAAAAAACAAGATAGAAATACCGCAGGGCATCTGCAAAGGTCTTTCCGACGATCAGTTTGAGAAAATGATTGATGTTTCCATGGTGATGAAGCCGCTTTGGGAAAATGCGTTGGGAAAAGAATGGGAAAAGATAATGACAAGAGAAAAATTGCGAGCATTATACGAGCGTTTATAGATATTATACCAGTTATAGCGATGAGCTTTGACATCAGTGAGCCTGGACACGCATCGTTTTATCAATGTATTATTATTTTTTTAAGGGTGTTGAAGAATCTGCGATTGCTATGAACTTTATTCTAATGTTGAATAAAGGAATGGATGAAAGATGTACTAAAGTTCAAATACAGCCTCAAAAAAAACGCAGCGGCGTTGTGGGTACGAAGCCCGGCCGGCTTTGAAGTCGATCCATTAAAAGAAATTATCGCGGCACGAGGCCACTCTTACCATCGGGATGACAAAGATTTGGTTTGGGATGACAATGATTGGATCCAGCTGCCTGAACAGCCTCGAAGCTTTAGGAAGCCCGGCCGGGTTCGAGGTCATCATATCAAAAGAGTCGGCCAAACATTACTGCGGTGATAAACGCGAGACCCCGTATCCCGTCTGCAAACAAATCTTTTTTATCTTTAACTTATGCAGCAAAATAAATACCTGAACTATCTGGGTTTGCCTCTGTTGTTTGGCACACGACGCACAAAGGAAATTTTGTATGTAAATCCTACGGCCGTGCCGGAGCGGACAGAGCCGGAAAGGATCTCCGTTTGTATTTATGATTACACGGCGGAATCATTGGAAGAACGAAAGGCAGATGCGGTGCAGGACGGATTTTACAAAAAGCCGGTAACCGGCAATACCTGGATCAATATCGACGGGTTGCGTAAAGCCGATGTAGAGGCCATCTGCACACATTTTTCGGTGCATCCCCTAATAATTGAGGATATATTAAGTATTAGCCAGCGGCCTAAAATGGACGAGGTGGAAGGACTTTTGTTTTGCCTGTTGAATATGCTCTATTATAATGAACAGAACAAAACGGTGGAAACGGAACAGATCAGTATTTTGCTGGGGGATCGTTTTGTGCTGAGTTTCCAGGAAGACGCAAGAAGGGATGTATTTGATCCCTTGCGTAACAAATTAAAGATCGCCAAAAGCCAGGTTCGCCAGCGAGGCTCCGATTACCTTTTGTATGCAATGCTGGATATGATAGTAGACAACTATTACCTGGTAATGGAAAAACTGGGCGAACAGGTGGAACTGGTGGAAGAAGAGGTCATTCGGAACAGCAACACCAAATCACTGGCCAAAATTAACCAGTTGCGCAAGGAATTAATTGTGTTGAAAAGGAATATTGCACCAGTGCGCGAACTCATAAATGGCTTTATCCGGAGCGAAAGCGATTTACTGGACGACCGGACAACCAAGTATTTTAAGGACGTATATGACCATATTGTACAGGCCTTTGATTTAACGGAGAACTACCGCGATATGATGATGAGTCTGCAGGATCTGTATATCAACAATGTAAATCTTCGTATGAACGAAGTAATGAAAGTAATGGCCGTGGTAACCTGCCTGATGGCGCCTGCTACGGTCATCGGCGGCATATTCGGTATGAACTTCGAAAGGATACCGTACCTGCACAACAAAAATGGTTTTTTTATTGCCGTTACAATTATGCTGGTAATACCTGTTTGGATGCTGCGTGTTTTCAGGAAGCGCGGATGGTTTTAGCTTTTAGTTTGTAGCCAGTAGTTGATAGTATATCGTTCTTAGTCTTTGGTTCGCCAGGGAACCGGTACTTGAAATCAAACGCTGAACCTAGTGCCAGACGCCAAAGGAAACGCAGCATTGAAAATGCGGGAGCACAGCACCGGTCCGCGGCCATCGCAGTAATGGGTTATCAGCATTATCCGGGTATCCCTATCCTTAGTTTAACTTTAAAGGCTGTATTACCCAGCAACCCATTTTATGCCGCCAGAAATAATTGTTATAATTGTATTGCTGATCATTATTATCGGGTTATTGGTTTGGACGAGACCCAAAAAGGACAACCATAACGCCCTCTTTACATCCCGGATAGACAGCCTGCAGTCCGGTCTGCGGGAGGACTTCCAGTTAAACCGGACTGAAAGCGCCGCGCTTTCAAAAGAAAACCGCGCCGAACTCAGTAATACCCTGAAAGATTTTAAAGAAGAACTGGCCCACACCCTTGCCCAGGCCACCCAGCAAAACCAGCAGGCATTTCAACAACTGGTAAAAACAATCGAAGAAAATAACCGGGCTGGCCGGGAAGTACTGGCGGCAGGTCTGAAAGATTTCATCGCCGAACAAAGAATAAAATTTGAAGAGTTACGCAATGCCCAGCAAGCGCTTGACGGCAGAACCGTGCATCAGCTTGAAAAAATTAGCAGCCAGGTAGAAACAAGACTGGCTATCTTAACACAACAGGATAAGAACGACAACCTGCGGATGCGGGAAGCACTTGAAAACGCGTTCAAAGGTTTCAGGGATACTTTCGATAAAAACGTGGAATCGTTTAACAACCTGCAAAAGGAAAAATTTGGCCAGCTGGATCATAAACAGACCCAGATGATGGAAAGCAATGAAAAAAAGCTGGAGCAAATGCGGGTAACGGTAGACGAAAAATTGCAGAAAACCCTGAACGAGCGTCTGGGACAGTCGTTTGAAATGGTTGGCCGTCAACTGGAAAGTGTTCAGAAAGGCCTGGGCGAAATGCAAACCCTGGCACAGGATGTAGGCGGATTAAAAAAAGTATTAAGCAATGTAAAAATGCGCGGTGGAATAGGCGAGGTTCAACTGGCTATGTTGCTTGAACAGGTACTGGCGCCCGACCAGTATGCGGCCAATGTAAAAACAAAACAGGATACATCCGACCTGGTGGAATTTGCAATCAAATTGCCGGGGCGGGACGAGGCAAACAGCGTGGTGTGGTTGCCGGTAGATGCTAAATTCCCGAAAGATATCTACGAACAACTGCAGGACGCCTATGAAACGGCTGATCCGCTGTTAATAGAAACTGCATCAAAGGCTATGGAGTCCGTTATAAAGAAAATGGCAAGGGATATCAGGGATAAATATATCGATCCCCCCAATACCACGGATTTTGCTATTATGTTTTTACCCTTTGAGGGCATTTACGCCGAAGTGGTACGCAAGGCCAGCCTGCTGGATATACTACAACGCGAGTATAAAGTGATTGTTACCGGCCCAACTACCCTGGCTGCTATTCTCAACAGCCTGCAAATGGGCTTTCGCACCCTGGCCTTGCAGCAACGCAGCAGCGAAGTTTGGAAAATACTGGGTGCCGTTAAAACCGAATTTATAAAATTTGGCGGCCTGATGGAAAAAGCACAAAAAAACCTGCATATGGCCAGCACCCAGATTGATGAATTAATGGGTAAGCGAACCCGCGCCATTACCCGCAAATTACAGGACGTTGAGGCCCTGCCCCTGTCCGAAAGTAATAAATATCTGCCGGAGATTCCCGATGCCGAAATAATGGATAACGGGGAAGAATAAACAAACTGGCAATCGACATAAGGAAACAAGTTAGCAGGTTAGAATTTTCGTATTTTCAATTGACTCACAGATTCTGTTCAAATGATAAACATGAGAATAGCCCCAGCCACAAGAACTGTTTTTTTATTTTTCATAACCGCGATCTGCTGCAACGGGATTCAGGCGCAACAGTGGGTGCGTGTTAACCAGCTGGGGTATTCCGCAAGCGGTGTAAAAGTGGCCGTTTGGGCAAGCAAGGAAACGGGTTTTCCTGTCAGTTTTGAATTGGCAGATGCCGCTACAAACAAAGTGCTCTATACCGCCGGCACAGGATCGGGTTATGGTGCCTACGGACCCTTTACCCAAACATTGCGTTTACGGTTCACCGCGTTTACAAAACCGGGAACCTATTATATCCGGTGTGGCGAAGCCCAATCACCGGTGTTTATTATTGGCGATGAAGTATACAAGGGATCAGCGGATTTTTTACTTAACTATATGCGCCAGCAAAGAAGCGGCTACAACCCTTTCCTGAAAGATTCCTGTCATACCGGCGATGGATACACCATGTACGGACCGATGCCCGATACCACGAGACTGGACGTGGCGGGTGGCTGGCACGATGCTTCGGATTACTTGCAATATGTAACTACCTCGGCAAATGCCATCTATCACCTGCTGGCAGCCTACCGTGATTTTCCTTCCGTTTTTCCGGACACGCACCAGGCCAACGGGCTGAATGGCACTAACGGAACCGCCGACGTGCTGGATGAAGCCAGGTGGGGCCTCGGCTGGCTTCTTAAAATGCATCCGCGTAAAGACTGGCTGTTTGATCAAATGGCAGACGACCGGGACCATGCCGGGTTTCGGCTACCCAATCATGATTCTGTTGACTATGGTGTTGGCAAGGGAAAAGGCCGGCCGGTATATTTTGCTACCGGTCAGCCACAGGGCCTGGGCAAATACAAAAACCATAGTACGGGCGTGGCTTCAGTAGCAGGTAAGTTTGCCAGCGCTTTTGCACTTGGTTCATTGGTTTATTCAAAAACAGACAATGGTTTTGCAAAATTACTTGCCGGTAAATCGGTCAGCGCTTATCAACTGGGCCTTAACAAACCCGGCGTATGTCAAACCGCGCCCAACCTGGCGCCTTATTTTTATGAAGAAGACAACTGGACAGACGATATGGAACTGGCCGCGGCCAATCTTTACCGGCTGACAAAAAGCAAGCAATTTCTTTCCCAGTCTGTTGACTATAGTAAAATGGAAACCGTTACGCCCTGGATGGGTGCCGATACGGCCCGGCATTACCAATGGTATCCCTTTCACAATTTTGGGCATTATGAGCTGGCGGAACAGACCGATGCAAAAAATAAGGCGCTGCTGGTTTCATTTTATAAAGAAGGAATTGAACGGGTTTGGAAAAAAGCAGGCCGGAATGCTTTTTTCCGTGGCGTGCCATTTATCTGGTGTTCCAATAACCTAACGGTTTCATTTACCATCCAGTGTTACCTCTATCGCTTGTTAAGCGGCGATGATCAATTTGCAGAATTGGAGCAAGCCGGTTTTGACTGGCTATTTGGCTGTAACCCCTGGGGCAAAAGCATGGTTTATGGATTGCCTGCTAACGGCAACACTCCGCTTCATCCGCATTCATCCCTGTCTTTGCTGAAGCAATATGATTTGAACGGGGCATTGGTTGACGGACCCGTTTATAACAGCATTTACAAAAACCTGCGGGGACTTAATCTATATAACACCGATGAATATGCGGAGTTTCAGTCGGACCTGGTGGTTTACCACGATGACGCGGGAGATTACAGCACCAATGAGCCTACCATGGACGGCACCGCCAGCCTGGTGTATTTACTGGCACAAAAAGAATACGAGGCAAAACAGCAACACCACTCCACGGCGACGGTAACAGAACATGGAGCTATAATACGTGGCAACACCAGCGCTCGGGAAATAGCCCTCGTGTTTACCGGTGATTCATTTGCCGATGGGGGTCTCTTTATTGCCAACGCGCTGAAAAAAGAAAAGGTACAGGCTTCCTTTTTTCTTACCGGCAATTTTTACAGGAATAAAGCATTTAAGCCGATTGTGGCCAGGCTACGGCAGAACGGGAACTACCTGGGCGTTCATTCCGATAAACATTTGTTGTATTGCGATTGGGAAAAAAGAGACAGCCTGTTGGTAACCCGGCAGCAATTCACCACCGACCTGGAAAATGCTTATAAAGAACTTGCCCGCCTGTCAATAGATAAAAAACAGGCGCGGTTGTTTTTGCCGCCTTATGAATGGTACAATGATTCCATTGCAAGCTGGACAAAGGCGCTTGGCCTGCAATTGGTTTGCTATTCACCAGGCACCCGCAGTAATGCGGACTACAGCTACCCAGCGATGGGAAATAAATATCTTGACAGTAAATCCATTCTCCAGTCTGTTTTGCAATATGAAGAACAAGCTGCCGATGGTCTAAACGGGTTTATTCTTTTGGTACATATAGGCACGGACCCGCAGCGTACCGATAAATTTTATTTCCTTCTTCCGCAGTTAATCAGCACCCTGAAAAAAAAGGGCTATCGGTTTGCCAGGATAGATGCATTGCTTAAGTAAGCCGCCTCCGAGGTCAACAGATTCACTTGCTGTATTTTCAACAACTAATAATAACGGAGCAAAATTGTATTTTAACAATTCTTCAGCGCCCGCCGGAAATGTATTCAAACGCAACCGGGTGTATCTTTAGGCCGGACATTTATTCAGGAGAAATGAAAAAAATATATTTTGCGGCGATTTTTGCAACCTAGCTGCTGGTAGTAGGGATGGTGCCGTCTCATCCTGGTGCCAGCGCGGGTACAACCATCCGGTTCAGGCACCTGGTTGGCAATCGGGAGCTGAAGTTATTTGATAAGAACTATACCAATCGTTTTGGCGAATCATTCATTGTCACCAAATTCAAATATTATATATCGGGGCTGTCTGTTACCGATGCGGGGGGCCGGACCATTCGGCTAAAGGATAGTTGTTACCTGGTAGACGAGCAGGATTCGCTTTCTAAAATTATTCAGTTGCCCGCCTGCGGCCGGCCACAGTCCATCTCATTTTTCATTGGAATAGACAGCGCAAAAAATACAGACGGTGTGCAGACTGGTAGCCTTGACCCGGCCAACGGCATGTTTTGGACCTGGAACAGCGGGTATATCTTTGTTAGGCTGGAAGGACAAAGCAATGTTTCCCCCGCACCGGCACACATCTTTGGCTGGGATATCGGCGGTTTCCGTTATAATGAAAATGCGCTGAGAAAAATAACGTTAACTGTCAACAAATACGAAGCGTTTGCGGGCAACACAATTGTTATTGATGCCGATATCTTAACATGCTTTGATGGGGTTCATCCATTGCAGATTTCCGGATCACCTGTTTGTCATCAACCGGGTAAATTGGCCATGCAGCTTGCAGATAATTGCAGTACGATGTTTTCCGTAGCACCATGAAAATATTGACCATCATAATCATTTTCCTATTTTTTATTGCAGGCGTTGCCTGGATAGATGCCGGCAATAAACCGCGGCCCCTGCAATTTGTTGTGCCCCCCGGCTGGCCGCAGCCCCGATACAATTTTAAGAACAACCCGCTGACAGCAGAGGGTTTTGATCTGGGCCGTAAACTATTCTATGACGAAAGGCTGAGCAAAGATTCAACCATCTCCTGTGCCAGCTGTCACCAGCAGTTTGGCGCTTTTGCCACTTATGATCATAGTTTTAGCCATGGCTATAATAATACGCTTACCACGCGCAATGCGCCATCATTACAAAACCTTGCCTGGCAAAAGGAATTTATGTGGGATGGCGGTATTGCTCACCTGGATCTACAGCCACTGGCACCCATAACCGCCTCCAATGAAATGGGTGAAACAATTCAAAACGTACTCCGTAAACTAAACCTGGATACCGCATACAAAAGAATGTTTAAGGCTGCATTTGGCACCACCCTTATCAATACGCAAAAAATGAGCAAGGCGTTAAGCCAGTTTGTATTGATGCTGGTAAGTAGCAATAGTAAATACGATAAGGTAATGCGGGGTGAAATCTCTTTTAGTGCTGCCGAAAAACTGGGGTATGAAATCTTTAAACAAAAATGTACCCACTGTCATACGGAACCCCTTTTTACGGATTTATCTTACCGCAACACCGGGCTGCAGGCAGACACTACATTAAATGACTATGGCAGGATGAAAATTACCGGCAGCAACCATGATTCACTAAAATTCAAAGTGCCATCCTTAAGAAATGTAGCCCTTACTTCTCCGTATGGGCACGACGGACGTTTTTTTAGTCTGCAGAATGTATATGAACATTATCGCAATAAGATGGTGATGACAAAGAACACGGATTCATTGCTGTTGCATAAAATTCCGTTGAGTAATTATGAAACCATGCAGCTAACATCCTTTTTGCGTACATTAACCGACACCTCATTTGTAAAGAACCCTGCTTTTGCCCCACCCGGGTATCGGGTTACGCCCGTATTTATACATTATTAAACGCCCGGAACGGCCATGCAGGGGACGGGAGATCCGGACATGGCAGTTATCCGTTTTGTAATAAAAGCGAAGCACGGTGCTATAATTAATTAGCCTGGCCAAGCAGGGTACAGACAATAATTGATTTATCGAGCTTACCAATAGACACTGCAATAACCGGCTGCAAAAATGTGTTAAGCGCCCTCATCCAGCATTTCCCGGAGCGCCTGTACCGTCTTTTTTTCGCTGCCGATAAATATTTTTTTACCGGCAATGGTAACCGGGCGTTTCAGAAAAGTATATTCTGTAAGAATGTAATTTCTGTACTCTTTTTCACCCAGAAGTTTGTCTTTAAGGCCAAGCGCCTTGTACTGCAGGGCCCGCCTGCTGAACAGGGCCTCATAACTGCCGGTCATCTTTTTCATTTCATCTAGCTGTGCTGCGGTTATTGGCTGCGTTTTTATGTCCTGCAGCTCAAAGCCCTTTTGGACGATGCCGGTTTGTTTGATGATGGCGCTGCAGGTAGAGAGGTAATACATTTTCTTCATATAATATATTCTTTCCGGAAGATGCCTGTTATGATATCAGGCATTCACCCTGTCCCATGTTTTCGTCTGGTGGTTGTATTGTTTAACAAGCCTGGCGGGCGTACCAGCCACCATGGAATAATCGGGTATGTCGCGGGTGACCACGCTGCCTGCGGCTACCACGCAATATCTGCCAATGGTTACCCCGGCCGTGATAACACTGTTGGCGCCAATCCAGCATCCATCGCCAATGGTTATAACTGCGGTGGTGCATGGCTGGTAGCGAAACGCAATGCTGACATCTTTAAAACCGTGGTTCATGCCACTTATTACTACATGTTGTGCCGTCATAATGTGGTTGCCGATATTAACCGGGCCGATAATTATATTACCTGCGCCAATAAAAGACCAGTTGCCGATATTAACCGGGCCCATTCCATTGTTTACAAACGAAAAATCTTCAATTGTGACGTTGTTGCCGGTTTCAAAATGATTAAAAGGCATGGTATCTATTCTTGCCCGGTGAAAGATGACCGTGTTTTTTCCTTTTTTATGATAGAAGGGATTTACAAAATTTCTTACCCACCAGCGTGGCCGTATGCCTCCTTGCGAAGAAATAAGCCACATGGCCAGTTTTTTTAAGACCGGGCTTGATTTAATTTTTTCAGCCAGCGACATTTCGTTAAAGGTTTTTAAAGGGGCTGATATTATTGTTACCGTACAAGTGTGCGACGCAACCCAGGCCCGGCCAAGCACTGGTGCCGGGCCGATACCTGTTTTTCTGCTATACCCCCGGTTTCAAACATACAAAAATAACCGTGCTGAATACCAAATAATGTAAAGTCTGTTAATAAATCCTTTCGCAAATTAAATTTTTAGTAATTTCCCATTCTTCAAAAACAGAAAACAGCTTGTCATGCCTGTACGTATAATGCTTAGTACGCAAAATTTAATTTTTCCAGCCTTACCCGTGATACAACAAACTGGTATGTATATCCTGTACCAGGCAGCGAGTATTAACAAACGCGTGCCAAAACACCTGCACCCAGCATACAAACCATTTTAATTATAAACCAATTTCACCATGGCTTCCAGGAAAAAGTTTTTACATCAATCTTCTGTATTGCTGGGCGCCGGCGCCTTGGCATCGGCCTTTGATAACCGCGCGTTTGCTTATTTTAAAAATCGGGTTGCACCGAGCGACCAGATAAACATCGGCGTCATTGGCGTAAACGGCATGGGATGGTCAGATACTACTGCGGCGGTAAAGATACCGGGCGTTAACCTGGTGGCCATCTGCGATATAGATAAGAATGTGCTGGATAAAAGAATGGGTGGTCTGGCCAAACTTAAAGTGGATGCATCCAAAGTAAAGACCTATACCGATTACAGACAGGTGCTTGATCGGAAAGATATTGACGCCGTGATTATAGGAACGCCCGATCACTGGCATGCCATGATAATGATGGAAGCCTGCGCAACGGGTAAGGATGTGTATTGCGAAAAACCGGTGGGTAATTCCATTGGCGAATGCCGCGCCATGATAGCGGCACAACAAAAATATAAAAGAGCCGTACAGGGAGGCCAGTGGCAACGCAGCCAGCAGCATTTCAGGGATGCGGTTGACTACGTGCAAAGCGGCAAACTGGGAAATATCAGAACCGTAAAGGTGTGGTGTTACCAGGGATGGATGAAACCCGGACCGGTAGTGCCAGATAGTGCACCGCCCGCTGGTGTTGACTATACCAAATGGCTGGGCCCGGCACCGAAACGAGCTTTTAATTCGAGCCGGTTTCATTTCAATTTTCGTTGGTTCTGGGATTATGCCGGCGGCCTGATGACGGATTGGGGTGTACACCTGATAGATTATGGTTTGCTTGGAATGAAATCACCCATTCCAAAATCTGTTTCTGCACTGGGTGGCCGGTTTGCCTACCCGGATCTATACGAAGAAACGCCCGATACCCTGACCACTTTATATGAATTTGACGGGTTTAATATGGTATGGGATTCTGCCATGGGCATTGACAACGGGTCGTATAACAGGGACCACGGCATTGCCTATATTGGCAACAATGGTACGCTTATACTAAACCGCGGCGGATGGGAAGTAATAGAGGAAAGGCAAAGCACCAGCAAGGTAAGCAAGCCCTTCGAAAAATCTTCGGATAACGGGCTCGACAAACACATGCAGAATTTCATTGATGTGGTAAAGTCGCGCAAAATGGAAGACCTGCATTGTTCCATACAAGCCGGCGCGCATGTGGCTACCGTATGTCAAATGGGAAATATTGCCTTCAGGAGTGGTAAAAAATTAGAGTGGAACGCCAAAAAAGAGCGTTTTACAGACGAAGGGATTAACAGCAAGTATTTAATGAAAGAATACCACAACGGGTATAAGCTGCCCACGGTATAACTGAAATAAACGGTGCCGCACCGATGATTCAAACATTCATTTTTTAATTTTTAAAGTATAATCAATATGATTAAGAAGATCACACTAGTTTTTTTGCTATCCGGTATTTCTTCGGCAATTCTGCTGGCCCAGGAAAAAGGAGACCCCAAGACGACGGAAGTTTACAGCCCCGTTCCAAAAGTGGTGACCCCGGGCAACAGCCCGGAAGCAGCACCCTCCGATGCCATTGTATTATTTGATGGTAGTAATCTTGACCAATGGACCTCTGTAAAAACGCCGGGCGCCCCGGCCAACTGGACCGTGGCCGATGGGATGCTAACGATTAATAAATTTGCCGGCAACATACAAACGAAAAAATCTTTTACCGATTACCAGCTTCACCTTGAATGGCGCATACCCGCCAACATCAGCGGAACGGGTCAGGGGCGTGGCAATAGTGGCGTTTTCCTGGCTTCTACCGGTCCCGACGACGACGGATACGAAATACAGATACTGGACTGTTATAACAACAGCACGTATGTAAACGGGCAAACCGGTAGCGTGTACAAACAATCGGTTCCCATGGCCAATGCCTGCAAAAAGCCGGGCGAATGGCAGACCTATGATATAATCTGGAATGCACCCCGGTTTAAAACGGATGGTTCTGTAAAAACACCCGCCTATGTTACGGTTATTCAAAACGGCGTGTTGTTGCAAAATCATACCGAGCTAACAGGACAGACCTTATTCATTGGAACCCCATTTTACAAACAACATGGGCCGGAACCCATTAAATTACAGGCGCACGGCGACCCCCTCAGTTACCGCAATATCTGGGTAAGGGAATTGTAACAAATAATTGCCTAATGACACGCAGTATTCCATTGGCTGCAAGCGCTATTGCTATTTTTTAACACCTGTATATGCGCAAAAATCTTGTATTGCTTTTACCAACGCTTGTAATAGCCAGCTTTTGTTTTGCACAAACAAAACCGGAAGAGACCGAGTATTATACGCCGGTACCGCCTGTTGTAACCCCCGGCGCTGATTTTTTGACACCACCATCTGACGCCATTATATTATTTGATGGCAAAAACCTGGATGAATGGGTAGCAACAAAAGATACGGTTTCAGGTAAAAAATGGACGGTGGCAGGCAATATGATAACGGTAGACAAAACCGCCGGAGATATGCAAACCAGGCGTCGGTTCATGGATTTTCAACTGCATATTGAATACCGCATACCAGAAAATATTACCGGCAGCGGCCAGGGCCGTGGCAATAGTGGCATTTTTTTGGCCGCCCTGCCCTGGGGTGCCGGCGGATATGAATTGCAGGTGCTGGACAATTATAAAAACACCACCTATGTAAACGGGCAGGTGGGTAGCATGTACAAACAGGCTGTTCCACTGGTAAATGCCTGTCGCAAACCAGGCGAATGGCAAACCTTTGATGTGGTGTGGACCGCTCCCCGGTTCAATGATCATGGAATTTTACACTCACTTGCAAGGGTAACCGTTTTTCACAATGGCGTGTTGGTACAAAACAATACCACCCTGCTGGGTGATACACCTAATATGGGCCAACCGGCCTACCGGGTACACGGCGCATCGCCTATTAAGCTGCAGGCGCATGGAGACAAAAGTGAACCCATCAGCTACCGGAATATCTGGGTGCGGAACCTATAAGCAATACTAATCCTGGTTGTATAGATAACGATGGCAGCGCAATAGCTGCCATTGTTTTTGCGCCTTGTCCACCGCTGCAAAAACAACGTGTTCATTAACGTTATAAATGATTGTGCCGCGCTTAGGGTCTGGCAGTATACATCCGTTAATCATTATTTCGATTGTGCCGATCGCCTGGTTGCTATTTGATTTTAACGAAATATTAATACAAAAAAATAAGTTTTACTTAGTCTTAAAATACAAAATTTTATATATCAGATACCATAAAAAGGCTGGGGACGACGGGATAATGTTGACAGCGTTCCTCAAACAGTAAGTAAGCGCAGGAAAATTTTACTGAACATTATTGGAAATTATTGCTCATTGCGATAAATCGGCCGGTGGGCAAAGGACGGCTTTTATTTATGGCAGAAAAATTGAAAGACAGTGTGCAGAATAATTTTCTGTTTCACATCAATTAAATCAAAAGCAATGAAAACACCAACAATGCTTACAAGTGGGAGTGATATTTTCTGCGGGCATATTACTTACCAGCTGTGTATCATCAAAAAAGTATCATAGGTCACAAGACGAAGTGGCCAACCTACGGGCTGATAGCACAACCCTTGCTCAGCAGGCCGGCATGCATCCGCAAAACCTAACCGCAACAGAACAAAAGAATTCGGATTTACAGAAGTCGCGTGATGCCGCGGTACCACCAACGCCGGACTTCAGAAAAATGTAGCATATTATCATGACTATTTCGATAAACAACAGGCAACAGCCGCACAGACAAAAGACGAATTGAATACTGCACTTACACCCGCCGGCCTTACCAGCGAGGAGATTGTAATGATCGATGGTAAGATATATGTTAACATCGGCGAAAAAAGTTTATTTAAAGGCAACACGGCCATGTTAAGTACAAAAGGAAAGGCGCTGATAGGCAACCTGGCTGAATTTGTAAAGGAACATGATGGACTGGATGTTAGTGTTGCCGATCAGGAACAAGCCAACGGTGCCACTAACACTGGTGACAATGCCATGGCATCAACCGGGTCTGGCACCAACATCGATCAGAACACTACTGCCAGTACTTCCACCGGTACCGGGTATGCTAAAAATAACAGCACGATGGCTTCAGAAAGGGAAACGTATAAACATGTTGCTGTACCTCAACGCAAGAAAGTTCAGGCCAGCTCCAGCGAGAGCAAGGCTGTTGCCTATTCTTCCGGTCTTCACAACAAATACTCAAAGGCAAGAAGAACCAGGAGCATGGCACGTGCTATAGCCTGGAAACGCCAGAATGCAGTTGCGGATGCTTTACTGAAAAACGGTATACCGAAAGTAAAACTGGTTTCACAATTACCGGGTGATGCAGCCAATGGACAAAAAGGGATACAGGTAGTGCTGGTGCATAATATGGATCAATACTACAAACATATGAGCGAAGCGCCTGCGGCAGGACAGCCCGTGAGCAGGATCCAATAATATAAAAAATCATTATCATAAAAGGCAGCGCTACGGAATAGCGCTGCCTTTTATTTTAGGTATGATTAGCAATGAAATGTATCATTTTTCCAGTTGCGGGGATTGTTTTTAATATAGTTTTTTATTGTTTGATAGGCGTCTTCATTACGAATGATGCGGTCATGAAACCGGGCTTGCCAGTCGAACACAATGCTATTTTTTCTTGCATAGCAGGTTACGGCAGATTTATAACCCCGGATGATTGACGATAAATTTTTCAATTGCGGACCCATTTTTTTATCGGCCGTTGTTGGGTTTG
>JBDTVE010000158.1:0-11122 GCA_040007355.1 Bacteroidota bacterium
AACGGTATCGTATTATCCCTGCGTAATTTAACCGGCCGGTAGATAGCCGGTTTTTTTATGCGCCAATCGGCAGATAAACACCTGATGCTGTCTTGTTGTAACCATCTCTCTATTTTAACAAATCATTCAGAATATATAACTGCCTGGTTTATAGCATCAATTGAATTTTATATTTGTTAATAATCCATTATTATGCACCAAAAATTATTTTAATCCGTTTTTAAACCTGTCACTCAACAACACGTCTTAAAGGCCTTATAAACTAAAATTATTCCCGTATGTACGCTAAGAAAATTTCCATTTTTATCGCCGCTTCGGTGGTATGTTCTGCCCTGGTATTTTCATCTTGTAAAAAGAACAGTATCGCAAAAGATTCAGATATTGAATCTGCGCAGGACAATGCGCTGGCAGAAGCGAATTTTAATGATGTAACAACCATTACGGACCAGGCTGCTTTTGGCGGCAGTGTTGCACTGCGGATGGCCGATGGCGCGGAAGCCAATCGGGAAGATGGATCCCTGGGTTCTGGTTGTGCCACCGTTTCAGTTGATACTGTCAGCAGTCCGCATGTTATTACGGTTGATTTTGGCACTACCAACTGCACTTGCAATGATGGAAGAAGCCGCCGTGGTAAAATCATTGCCACTTTTACTGGCCGCTACAAAGACGCGGGTACGGTTGTCACTATTTCATTCAATAACTATTTTGTAAACAATAACCAGATTACCGGTAGCAAGAAAATAACCAACCAGGGTTTAAATAATTCGGGCAACCTGGTCTATAAAATTGAAGTGAACGGCCAGATCATTAAAGCCGATAATGGTGGCACCATTAGCTGGGTATCAAACCGGCAACGTGAGTGGACGGCCGGGGCGTCCACCCCGTTGATTTTAACAGACGATGCCTATTCTATAACGGGCAACGCAAGTGGCACCACGGCAAAAGGGACTTCTTATACCATTACCATTACAAAACCCCTGGTGCGTAAAATGAGTTGTCGCTGGTTTGAAAGCGGCGCGCTGGAGTTAACGCCCGATGGCAAGGCACCCCGTACGCTGGATTATGGCGATACCGGTTGCGATGCAAATGCCACAGTGAGCATTCTCGGGTTTAATTTCCCGATTGTATTAAACTAATTCTGCAGGATAAATGCGCATAACTCGGCCGATAAATAGCTTAGATCTGCGATCATAAAAGAGATATCAAAATATTAGAATAACGGGCGTCATTACTTTTGTAATGGCGCTTTTTTTATGGGATGCGTTTGCCTACCTACAAACGATTATTATTAGTCCGCCGCTCTAACCCACTGCTGTTGTTCCGGTTTACTGGTTTGTATTTATCTTTACCCGGTACGGATAAACCAGGTTGCCGGTACGGTAACAATTAACTAATAATCACTACTGGCTTCATCCCAGAACAGGGGATTTGTTTTTTTAAATAGGTTTAAGTCGTCCTTTAAAGCACAATACAAGCATTGTAATTATGACACCGGAAAGACAGGAGCGTTTGCGCAGCGTATTGAACAAACGACAGGGTACGATTACCGTTGTGCTGGAAAACGTATTTGACCCGCATAATATTTCCGCTGTTATGCGCACCTGTGATGCAGTGGGTATTCAGGATATCTATGTGCTCAACACAAAAATTGCCCGGCATAAAAAGTTTGGACAAAAAAGCGCCGTTAGCGCGGAAAAATGGCTCAGTATTCACCAGTTTACTGATGCAACTGCCTGTTTTGCTGAATTACGGCGGCACTACAATCTTATTTTAACCACCCATCTAAGCAGCGATGCCATTGGCCTGCATGAAATTGATTTTACGCAATCCATCGCCCTGGTGTTTGGCAACGAACACGAAGGCGTTAGTGCGGAAATAAGAGAAATGGCCGATGGTAATTTTATCATTCCGCAGGTGGGCATGATTAAATCCTTAAACATTTCAGTGGCCTGTGCTGTTACCGTGTATGAAGCCATGCGGCAAAAGACCCTGGCCGGTCATTACCATACTCGGGGGCTGATCCAGGAACGGTATGATACGCTGTTACAGGACTGGGGGTTTATAAACGAATCCTAAAAAAACAGGCAATGAAAAAATGTGGTGTGGTGTTTGTTTTGCTGATGCTGTTTCGCTTGGCGCCGGCGCAGCAAATACAAAAGATGAAGGCCGTTGAACTAAACGCCTATATTGCCAAAAGCGATAAACCGATGGTGATTAGTTTCTGGGCTGTCTGGTGCGCCTCCTGTAACGAGGAAATACCCTATTTCATTTCCACGATAAAAGAAAAATACAATGGCCAGGTGGAATTATTGCTGGTAAGCCTGGATATAAGATCTTATTATCCAGTTAAAATAGCATCCTTTAGCGCCAGCCGCAAGTATGATGCGCGCATTGTATGGTTGAACGAATCCAATGCCGATGTGTTTTGCCCACTGATAGACCCGGGCTGGAGCGGCGCCATCCCAGCCACCTTAATGGTAAATAATAAAATGCAATACCGGAAATTTTATGAAACGGGTTTGTCGCCGCTGCAGTTTGATCGGAGCCTGAAAACGCTACTGTCCGGTGGAGAGTAAGTAATGATCAGCTGCCCTTTCTTCTGATTGAACAGCCTATTGAGCGGGATTCTTTTACACTTATATTGCTGCCCTGGGTCATTTCGGTAATGGCCTGTTTTAAATGATTGCGTTTTACCTGGCTGATATCTGCCGGGCTGTCGTCAATGGCGCCGTGATAGGCCAGCTTACCGTTTTTATTAAACAGGAAACATTCCGGGGTGCGGGTAGCGCCAAAGGCATCGGCCAGTTCATTGTCACTGTCAAGTGCATAGTACCAGTTGTACGATTGCTGTTTGGCATAGGCCTGCATATCGGCCAGTGATTCGCCATTGCTGCGGCCGCCTTCATTGGCATTTAGTATAATAACGCCAAGCCCTTTTTCTTTTGCAAAGGCGCAGGCGGCGCGGGTACGACGCTGATTTTTTATTACATAGGGACAGGTATTGCAGCTAAACATCACCAGGAGGCCATTAGGTGTGTTTGCTTCGCGCAGCGAAACCAGTATACCGCTGACATCCTTCATCTTTATATCAGATTTTGGCATGTCTGACCCAATGGGCAGGTCATGGGGATCTGGGCGACCGGGAGTAATAAATGCCAGGCTGTACGACAGTAATACGTAGAAGAAAATTGCCATTTTCATACGGCTGTTTTAGATTAGACAACTAAAATACCTGAAAAGATGTCTGACTATATTTACCGGGCCAATTATGCACCAGGACAATGCCCTTGTGTTTAGGGCCGGGATACGGGGATTAGCTACCGGTTTCTTGTTTTCGCAGGCCTGATTCCTGTTGCGTTCGCTGTTCGGCCATTACCTGCAGCGAATGGATGCTTACATTCAGTTCATAGCCTACCAGCAAAATGAGTGAATTAATATAAATCAAACTCATTAATACGATGATGGTTCCGATGGACCCATAAAATGCGTTATACTTTCCAAAATTATTTACAAAAAGCGAAAATCCAATGGTTCCCAGGATGCTTAAAAAAGTAGCCAAAATGGAACCGGGAGAGGCCAGTCGCCATTTTTTGTTTATATCAGGCGCATATTTATAAATAAACGCAATGGAATAGAAAATCAGGCTAATGATAAAGATCCACCTTACCAATAAAATAATTTTTAATAAGGCAAGATTGGTGATACCCAGCCATTTCAAAACCACGCCCTGCATGATCAGTAGCAACAGGCAGGCCAGCAATAAGGACATGATCAGTATGGTAAGTCTTATGGCTATCCACCTTTTTTTAAGACCGGTTCTTTTTTCCGCGCCTAAATAATTTTTGTTAAACGAGCGCATCAGCCCCATCATTCCATTTGATCCGAAAAACAGGAGAAGAATAAAACCGAACGAGAGCAGCCCTATTCTTGAATGCTCCAGGAAACCGGTTACAAAATCGATAACATTTTTATTATATTCTTTGGCGGGTATAATATCGGTTATGAGCGTACGCAATTGTGCTTCCAGCATCTTTCTTTTTATAAAGGGCAGGTGTGGGATAAGGGTAAAAAGAAACAGGCAGATAGGAGGGATGGCCATGATAAAATGATACGATACGGCTGCCGCCCGTTCGGTAAAACTGGTTTTGCGAACCTGGCGCGTAAAAAAATTAACCACATCGTACAGGCATACGCCGCTAAAGCCCGGCAAAACTATTTTTTTGCTTTTGTTCTGCAAAAAGCGGAACACAACGGTGTTGTAAAGGATGCGTTGCAGTTTCGTCATGCTTATATTAATGAGCTAAATTATCGTTTACAGGTTGTTTTTGCTGCATTAATTTATCCAGCGCCTGCTGGTATTCATGGGCGTATTTCAGGTGTTCGGGATAACTTTCGGCAAAATTGGAATAGCCATCCAGGCTTGGTTTGGCCACAAAAAACAAGTAGTTTGTTTTGGGCGATGTGATAACGGCGTCTATTGTTTGTGTTGCGGGAGTGCAGATAGGCCCCGGGGGCAGACCCATAATTTTATAGGTATTATAGGGCGATACCACCGCCAGGTGTTTTTCATAAATGCGTTTCAGCCCAAAATCACGCAATGCAAATTTAACCGTGGGGTCCGCAGACAGGCGCATGCCTTTGGCCAGGCGGTTCAGGTATACACTGGCTATTTTGCCCCGGTCCTCTTTTTTCTGTGTTTCTTCCTCTACTATGGAAGCAAGTATATATGCCGTTCCCGGGTTCAGGCCATGTTCTTTTGCTTCGGCTATGCGGGAGGCTGTCCAGAAGGCCTGCCGGGCAGCCCGTAATTTTGCAAAAATCTTTGAGGGGGTGGTATTCCAGAAATACGTGTAGGTATTGGGGAATACGGTTGTCATAACGGTGTTGCTGTCTAACTGGTAATGCCGCAACGAATCGGTATTGTTGAGAAACGCCATAAAAGCAGCAGAATCGCATTCAAATTTGCGACCCACCTGTGCCGCCAAATCTTCTTTGGTTCTGAGCTTGGTAATAATCAGGTTTACGGGCTCCTGCTGCCCGTTTTTAAGCATCCGGACGATATTGATAAGGCTCATGCCTCTTTTTATATTGTACCGGCCGGCCTTTACTTTTTGCGGGTAATTAAACCTGTTGGCAACCAGTTCAAAAAAAGCAGGGTTGGTAATTACCTGGTCTGTTTGCAAGGTGGTTTTTACTTCCTGGTAATTGCTGCCGGTTTTTATCAGCAGGTAATAATTTTTCTCTTCAAATGCCGTGGCAGGGCCAAAAAATTTCCAGGCAAGCCAACCCACCGCGAGAAGTACCAGTAAAAAAAGAATGCGTATGGTTTTTTTCATATTCTTGGTTCTTTGAAATGTGCTGTTCCGTGTTCACTGGTTATGATAATAGTCTCTGGCGCATTGGGTTCAAAGTTAAAATCAGGATATAGGAACTGAGAACCCGAAGCGGTATTGTGTCAACACAATAAAAAACCCCGTCTGCAAAGACAGGGCCATAAAAACTATCAAACAATTTATTTCTTCTGGGTGGATGGCGGGGGTATGGATTGCCTGGGAGCCGGCGCGGGTTGCGTTGTTTTTGGCTTTGTGTCCAGCTCATTTACCAGGTTAGACCCACCGGAGGAAGCTTTGGGTATAAAGGTTGCCGAAAACAGGCAAAGCAGTCCTATAATAATCGCAAAAATCCAGGTACCTTTTTCTAGCACATCCGTGGTTTGTTTTACGCCCATAAACTGGTTGCTGAAACCGGCAATAGAACCCGAGAGACCGCCGCCCTTGGGATTTTGTACCAGAACAATAAAGCCAAGAATAACAGAGGCCAGCAATATCAATATCACAAATAAAATCATACAATTAATGTTTTAATGCTTCCGCTTTGGCTGCAAAATAAGCAGATTTGGAGGGATTCAGCAAACTTAATTTCTGGTAAATTTCAACAGCTTTTTCATAGAGTCCCTGTTTCTCAAATACTTCCGCCATGGTCTCTGTAATCACTTCCTTGTTTTCTATGGAATGATTGGCGTCTTCCACCACTTTTGAATCCTCTTTTTCTGCCAGCATTTTATCGATGGAAGCCTGTGGGAGTTTTTTCATGGTTTTGAGCCAGTCTGTAAAGCTTTTCAGCTGCCGGCCCAGTTTGTCCTTGGGATCCGCTTCCGTTTTTGACAGCTTAATTCCCTGGCTGGCAAAATAGTCAACGGTATGATAGGGTTCAAACAGTAAATCATCCTTTGCACCCGGCGTTTCTATGATTGTTTTAGCAGACAGTCCTGATATTGTGCCCGGTTCTTCCGACTTTGTTTCAGGAACTTCTTCCGGCTGGAGTGCTGCCTTTTTTGCCTGTATAATATCGATTTGTTCCACCAGTGACTCTACGGTTTGCGGCGTTATGGGGTCGGGGATACCGAACGCTTCGTCGTTGCCGGCTGGGCACACCGGCGCAGTATCTTCATATTGTGCTAACGTGGCAACAGGCACCAACTCCTGGTATTCGGCTGCCGGAATGGTTGCTGTTTCAAATTCCGGTTGCTCCGGGTTTACGTGTTCCGGTGCGGGTTCTTTATCGGTCAGCGTCGCCGTTTCTGACATCGGAGCAGCTACAGCTTCTTCCTCGCCGGGCCATGTTTCCGCGTTTATGGGGATGCCGTTTTCGGCGGCTATTGCTTCCGGCACGAGGCTGTCCGTATTGTCATCCGTTTTTGACCTAGGTTCAACAGGGGAGAGTGCGGCCTTTTCATCCGGGGCCGTTTTTTCATGGGCTGGCTCAGCAATATAAGCGTTATACAAAGGATCGGGGTCGCTAAACACCGATGTTATAATATCCATCATGCTGTCCCGTTCCGGTGAGCCGGCCTGTACTGTTAAATGTTCTACGAAATCACTAGTTCCTGGATTGCTATCAGCGGCAGCTGATGCAGAAGGAGGATCTGTTTGGGGTTCATTTTCTGATGCGGTAGTTACTGCATATTCCGGTTGATTTTCCTGCAGCATCGGCTGCGGATTTTCTGCCGGTTCGCTGATGATAAAAGGCGATTTATCTGAAACAGTAAAATGGCCAACAAGTTCCGGTTCCAACAAAAATTGTAACCAGAGCGGGTTATTGAAATAGAGGGCAGTTTTATGCAACTGGTCGGTAAAAGCAGGGTGAGCGGTGTCCTGCATTTTTTTCAGCAGTAAAAAGTGGGCGGCGGCAAAATAAGGGTGTTGCCGGGCCATATTTTCCAATTCCTCTACTGTTACTGAGTGCAGCGATGGCTGGTGAAAAAGATGCTGAACGATATTGTCGAAAGATGCCTGCATATTTATAACCGGCAATATACTCGCAAATTACCAATCAGAAAAAAGGCTGTTAAAGATTTCATCGCTGAGGTTTTTCAGGATGCTTTCCATCAGCTGTGTTTGCGCCTGGTCGATGCTCACGTTTGCATCAAAATCAAAGCTGCGGCTTACATCCTGATCCTTACTCTTTTTTTCGTCCAGCCGGTTAACCAGCTTAACATGCACCGTTATATTTAACCGGTTGGTGGCCGATCGGTTGTCGGCAATAGCGGCGGTGGTAAAAGAATAATCGGTGATAGCGCCACTAATATCCAGGTCGGCATTATCGCCGGGTACCAGTGATTTGCTGGTTTGGTTGTTGACTTTCTGTCTTAATCTTTCCGTCAGTTGCTGGCTGAGCTGCGGGTTTACAAATCGGGCCCTGTTTTCAATAAAACCGATATGGATGGTTTTGATATTCTTGTCAATGGAAGATTCCTTCATGGTATAATGAAGACAGCCGCTTGCCAGCACCGCGATGGCAAAAATGGTCAATAACGGCAGTATTTTTCTAATGGCCATGTTCGGATTTTTATTGCCGGGAATGGTTGTGTTGCGCTTTTTCATATTGCTTATTCATCAATATCATATTCTTTCAGTTTCCGGTACAGGGTTCTTTCGCTGATGCCCAAATCAAGTGAAGCATCTTTTCTCTTACCGCGGTGTTTTTTCAGTGCTTTTATGATCAGCTCTTTTTCTTTGTCCATAATATTCAGCGATTCTTCTACTTCTACGTGTTGGTGTATCTCATCGTTGTTTATTAATACCGGCTGCCCGTTTTGCGGATGGGCATTCTGGATATATGGAGACTGCATGATCTGCGCCGGCAATTCATTGACGGCTGGGCTATGAACATGGTCCGTTAACAATGATTCATTGGCAAACTTTGCGGCAGACGCTGCATTGGCCGGGTTCTGCAAAATATCAACGAACATTCTTTTTAATTCCGTTACATCTTTTTTCATGTCAAAGAAAAGCTTGTACAGCATTTCACGTTCATTGGCAAACTCCGTGGCTGTACCGCCAGATTTTGTCGATGCCAGCACGGGCAAACGGTTGGTATTGTGTTCCGGCAGAAATTTTTGCAGGGCGGCAGCCATAACCTGTTTTTCTTCCGATAAAACCGATAGCTGTTCTGCAATATTCTTTAATTCCCTAACATTGCCGGGCCAGGGGTAATTATTTAACAGATTTTTCGCGTCATCGTCGAGCTGCACGGGCGTTGTTTTGTACCGCTCAGCAAAATCTACCACGAACTTGCGGAAAAGAAAAATAATATCTTCTTTACGATCGCGCAGGGCCGGCACCCTGATGGGCACGGTGTTGAGGCGATAATACAGATCTTCGCGAAATTTTCCTTTCTGGGTGAATTCCAGCAGGTCTTTATTGGTGGCGGCAATTACCCGCACATCCGTTTTTTGAACTTTGCTGCTACCTACCCTGATAAATTCGCCGCTTTCCAGCACCCGCAACAGTCGTGCCTGGGTGCCCAGGGGCATTTCACCAATTTCATCTAAAAAAATAGTGCCCCCGTTAACGGTTTCAAAATATCCTTTCCGGCTGTCCACAGCGCCGGTAAAGGATCCTTTTTCATGGCCAAATAATTCTGAATCAATGGTTCCTTCCGGTATGGCGCCACAGTTGACAGCAATAAAAGGATTGTGTTTCCTGGCAGACAGGGCATGGATGATCAGTGAAAACGATTCCTTGCCTACGCCACTTTCGCCATTGATCAATACGCTCAGATCTGTATTGGCTACCTGGGCCGCCACATTTAACGCGTAGTTCAACGCGGGGGCATTGCCTATGATGCCAAACCTGTTTTTTAAAGATTGCAGATCCATAATTTATTACAATTCGTTTAATCCGGACCGTTATTATCGTCGTTCCGGTAATTATTTTTCTCTTTTCCGGTGGTCTTTCTTTGTTCAGTACGTGTTGCCGGGTCAGCAGGATCAGAGCTGTTGTTTTGAAACGGGTATTGATTTCCCGGTAATGCTGTTACGCTACTATTGTTCCCAAAAGAGTGCCTGCTGTACATTGATTTACCCTAACCGAAACATAGTCGCCTGTCATTACATCATAGTGTTCTTTGGGAAAGACCAGCATTTTATTTTGATCATTCCGGCCTGCCCAGTGCAGGTCGCTTTTTTTAGAAACACATTCAATCAGTACGCGGAAAGTTTTGCCCAGGTCGCGCTGCATGCTTTGCAGTGAATGTATCCGATGCAGGTCTATTATCTCCTGCAATCGCTTTTTCTTGACAACTTCGGGCACATCATCAGTATAACGGCGGGCGGCCAGGGTACCCGGGCGCTCGCTATAATAATACATATAAGCAAGATCATATTTGCAGTATTCCATCAGGCTGAGGGTTTCCTGCTGGTCGGCTGTTGTTTCCGTGCAAAAACCGGCAATGATATCGGTCGACAAACCACAATCGGGCAATATTTCCCTGATGCGGTTTACCCGGGCAATATACCATTCGCGTGTGTAGGTACGGTTCATGAGTTGTAGCATCCGGGTGCTGCCGCTTTGTACCGGCAGGTGGATATAGTTGCAGATATTATCATACCGGGCAATCGTGAACAATACCTCGTCCGTAATGTCTTTTGGATGAGAGGTACTAAAACGCACCCGCAGCAGGGGCGATATCAGCGCCACCAGTTCCAGCAGCATGGCAAATGTTACCGGTTTATTGGTTGAATCGTCTATCCAGTAATAGCTGTCTACGTTTTGTCCGAGCAGGGTGATTTCTTTATATCCCCGGCCAAAAAGGTCTTCACATTCCCGAATAATAGAATGCAGGTCGCGGCTTCTTTCCCTTCCCCTGGTAAAAGGTACCACGCAAAATGCGCACATATTATTACAACCGCGCATGATACTTACAAAGGCGGTTATGCCATTGCTGTTTAAACGGACGGGGGCAATTTCCGCATAAGTTTCATCGCGGCTCAGCAATACATTCACGGCTTTCTGGCCTGTTTCCGCTTCCGCCACCAGGCCGGGTAAGGTGCGGTAGGCATCGGGTCCTACTACCAGGTCCACCAATCTTTCTTCTTCCAGGAATTTTGATTTCAGTCGTTCCGCCATACAGCCCAATACGCCTACCAGCATACCGGGCTTTTGTTTTTTGAGCTTTTTAAATTCGGTAAGTCTTTTGCGAACGGTCTGTTCTGCTTTTTCCCGGATAGAACAGGTATTGATAAAGATAAGATCCGCTTCTGCAGGTTCACTGGTAACACCAAAACCGTTATCGTTAAGGATGGACGCAACTACTTCGCTATCGGCAAAATTCATGGCGCAGCCATAGCTCTCAATATAGAACAGTTTTGTATGCGCAAACCGGTCCTGCCCCACCGGCGCCAGTGCTTCGCCCTGTCTGTTTTCATCGTGTTTGGTAGTTAAAGCCAAATCCAGCATGTCTTGTCTTTCTTTTATTTTTGGGCGACAAAGATACAGAAAACGGGGTATTGTGACAAGTTGACAGAGGAAATATCCAACCTCGAGCCGGCAGGGCTTTTTAACCAGGGTGGCATAGCGTCGTATATAAAGCCTGAAGGGTGTAAGCTACCAGCGAAGGGTGCAACTATTATTGAAATGGACCTGGGGTTGACGCAGAAGCCTTAGAACTTCGATTACACGCTCGCGGACTGCCTCAAAGTCGGCAGGGTTTCGTACCCGCAACGCCGCTGCGTTTTCCTCTGAAGCTATAACTCAACATTAGATATCGTTTCAGCCGTTCGTATGGTCGGCTTTAGTACAAAGCTCACGTAAAACGAGGCGGCTTTTGCGGGTACTGGTGT